>DAOUSP010000230.1 GCA_030627155.1 Candidatus Aminicenantota bacterium | reverse complement strand
GGCAAGAGAAAATTTTTGAATGCCTTTAATTTTTCGTTTACCATCCCAACGCCGAAATATTCCTCGATATCACCTCCTAAGTTGGCAAGGACGATAGCGGCTTTTGCAGCATCAATCCCTGAGCCGCCTGAAGCTACTATTACCATGTGCGGACGTGATGCCTGAATTGCTTCTTTCATTCGGAATACATCTTCTTTAGGAGAATTTGGCCTGGATGATTCTGTGTGTCCAACAATGTCTAATCCATGTTTTTTTAATGAGCTAACTATGGCGTCATAACTTTTAGGATCCCTTTTGTGAAGACTTGTAATGAGAAGAGCGTTCTTGCCTGAGTGGGAAGTGTGAGTGAAATGAGAAGCAAGTTCACCTGTTCTATCGAGGCAGCCAAGGCCATAGATATAATCAGTTCCCTTGAACTCATTTATGAGTTTTTGTGCTTTCGCTTTTAATGAAATCATATTTTGCATCCTTTACTGTATTTTTCTTTAATATAACATAAATGCATCTAATTAGATTATGAATAAGCAATAAAATCTAAATAAAGATAAAAAAACGGCAATAAGATGGAAGAAAAGAAATTTTTATACAGCATTTACAATTTTATTTGGACTCTTGACTTAGTGGATTCGATAGCACAAAATCTGAATAAAAATAAAAATAATAAAATAAAAATGATAGCTATTGGATATTGTCAAAAACATTTGGAGGGAAAATGAAGATTTCAAAAGCCTTGATTTTGGTTTTTTGTATATTTGGATTATTTTGGAGTTGCCAGCGCTTCGAAAAGGGGCCTCAACCAATAACTTCACACGAAATCGATGCCCATATCCGATTCCTTTCTGACGACCTGTGTGAAGGCCGGGCTGTAGGAAGTAGAGGACTTGCAATTGCTGCTCTTTATCAGGAAAGCTTCTTCCGAAGCATTGGGTTAGAGCCGGCCTTTTCTCAAGGTTTTCGCCAGTCATTTGAACTCAAAGGAAGCTCTCCAGATAGAAATGCATCTTTAGAAATATTTCCTGATAACATGAAAATACAGTATGAACTCTATAAGGATTTTGTGGTGACTTCTCATCGTGAAGATACTCCTCAAGGAGTCGAAGGAGAATTAATATACTGTGGTTTTTTGATTCAGGCTCCAGAGAGGGAATGGGATGATATAAAGGATGTTGATTTGAAGGGGAAGGTGCTTTTGGTCGAAGTTAATGAGCCTGGTAATTATCTTGGCGGGATTTTTGAGGGAGAAGATATGACATATTATGGCCGCTGGACATATAAATTTGAAAAAGCCTCAGAACTTGGTGCAACAGGAATTCTGATTATTCATAACACAAAAGGTGCCGCCTATGGATGGGAAGTAGTTCAGAACTCCTGGGCCGGTGAAAGCTTTTTCCTCCCAGATAAGGAGAATAACCTCTTTTTTCAAGGATGGATTAGTGGAGAAGCGGCTGAAAAGGCCTTGCGTGATGCCGGACTGGACAGGAAAGCTCTGGCGTTGCAGGCCGAGAAAGAGAATTTCAGACCGGTTCCTCTTGGATTGAATTGCAGGGTGCGGCAAAAGCCAATTTTTAGGTCAGTTGATACAGATAATGTTGCAGGAGTGCTCCGTGGAACTCACAGGAAGCATAAAGACCAATACATAATAATATCTGCTCACTACGACCATTTAGGCATAGACCCCAACAAACAAGGAGATAAAATCTATAACGGCGCAGTTGATAATTGTTCTGCTTCTGCATCTCTTATGGCATTAGCGCGCTATTATGCTCAAATTCCCAAGAAATTAAAAGTGAATCTTGTGTTTCTTGCAGCTACTGCAGAGGAGGAAGGACTGCTGGGTTCAGATTATTTTGCAAGGCATCTTCCTTTTCCCGAATCAGAAGTTCTGGCTAATATAAATTTAGAGATGACCAATGTTTGGGGAGAAACAGAAGATGTGTTTGCTATCGGCGCAAAGCATTCAGATTTGGATGATATATGCCGACAGGCTGCTGAAAATCTTGGGTTGCGTTATTTACCAGAGAAAGGTGGAAACCTGGGTTTTTTCTTCCGCTCCGACCAGTTGAGTTTTGCGAAAGCAGGCATCCCCGCTGTTTGGCTACATGAAGGAGTAACTTCAAAGGGAAGGGATAAAAATTTTATTGCTCAAAAACACGAAGAATACCTGAAAACGAAGTATCATAAAGTCACAGACGAAATCGAAGAAGACTGGGATTTGCGCGGAACTGTCCAGATAACAAAATGGGCCCAAGAAATTATTTCCATTCTATCGGAGATGAAAAATCTTACAAAATTTAAACCGTCCAGTTCTTTCCAGAGGAAAAATTAATAGTTTAAGAGCCGGGGCAATTAAAAAAAATATCATCGTTTGACTTTCTGGTAGAATTTTTTTATGTTAAAATAAAAAACTAAATGGAGAAAAAAGACATCTTAAGAAGTTCGCATTTTTCCGATTTTTTAAAGCCTTCTCAAGTTGTGTTTAATCTCAAGGCGAAAGATAAAATTCAAGCTTTAGATGAGCTGCTGGACGTTCTTGCAAAGCAAAAACTCATTAAAAACAAAAAACTTATCTTAACACGGATCATTGACAGGGAACGCCTTGAATCAACAGGCATAGGTCATGAAGTGGCCTTGCCTCATACGCGTGTGGACACAGGAGAAGACATCGAGGTTGTTGTTGGTGTTTCCAGAGAGGGGATTGATTTTGATGCTATTGATAAAAAGAAAGTTCGTCTTATTATTCTTATT
>DAOUSP010000219.1 GCA_030627155.1 Candidatus Aminicenantota bacterium | reverse complement strand
GAGAAGTGCGACGCCGGTTCCCCCTTCATCCGAAGCCCATTGTCGAGGTGGGAGGGTCTTGGCAAGGATGGAGGGGAACCGGCGCTGTGACAGATTACACCTTCATAATTAACTGTCACTGAAATAGAGATGCTTCCAAGGTTATGGAAAAGAGTTTGACATGAAGGGAGGCCTACATTTAATATACATAAGATATTAAGAATGGCAAAAAAAAATCTATCTATTCTCCTCTCTTTAGCGATTTCTGTTTTCCTACTTGGGATATTGGCTGTTCAAATCGACATCCAAGATCTCATGCAGACTTTTGCTAATATCTACTACCCTGCGCTTTTAGCTTTCATGGCGATTGCCTTTGCTGCTGCAGCACTTAGAGCCTTGCGTTATAAATTGCTTCTTCGCCCTTATCATATTAGCTTTGGGAATATATTGCTTGTAACCTTTATCCGAAACCTTTTTGTCGACCTCTTACCAGCCCGTATAGGCTCATTATCTTATATTTATGTTTTAAACAAAAAATTAAAGTATTCCTTCGAAGCAGCCACCTCTACATTTGTTTTGTCCTTTTTGTTTGATTTTCTTACATTGAGCCCATTTCTAATTTTCTCAATTATTTTTGTAGGAATCGGGACAATTTCTATATCAAATGCGACAATACTATTATGTTTATCCTTAATTTTTCTTGCATTTTTTGCCTTAATTCTTTGGAAAATAGTCCCTGTGTTTTCTGTGCTCTTTAATCTATACAAATTCCTTTTGAAAACTTTTCACCTGGAAAAGAAGAAGTGGGCACTCATTAGCCAAGAAAAATTCAGTTTGACTATTTCATGCTTGTTTCAAATTAAAAAAAACAAGATAGAATGGCCGATATTTCTTCTGTCTCTTTTAATCCGGCTGGCAAAATATGGTTCTTTATATTCTCTTCTTTTTGCATTGATGCACAGCCATGGCTTCTTGTTAAAAGGATTTAGCTTCTGGAAGACTATTCTGGGAATCACTGGAGCTGAATTTACATCCATACTCCCAGTAAAAGGCATAGCAGGTTTTGGAACTTGGGAATCAGCATGGGCACTAACCTTTCACTTAATGGATTTTGAATCGCGTTTTGCCATCATCTCAGGAATAGGCATTCATTTAATAACAAATATATTCGAATATTCCCTTGGTATTTGCGCAATTCTCATCCTGTCGTTTCCTTTTCATAAAAATGCAGCTTCCAACAAAAATCCATAAGCATTTGCCTTTGTAAAAAGAATTTATTAAAATGGAATCATCTTTCCAAAAAACCAAGCGGACTGTGAAATTCAGTTGTTAAATAATATAAAAAATCATTAAATATTTGTTTACATATAATAGAAAAAATCGAAGTTAAGTACTGATAAGGAGAGATAAATGATTAAAAAACTATCCAAAGAACTCGACAACAAGCGAAAAGAATACATCAAATCTCTGATAAAAAAAACCCCTAAAGATCTTAAATTTTGTGTACTTGGAGCTGGACATGGGGGTTCAGCCATGGCCGGCCATTTGGGCATAATGGGATTCAAAGTGAATCTTTATAACCGTGGCCGGAAGAAAATCCTTCCTATAATACACAGAAAAGCAATTAAAATCGAAGGACAAGTCCAGGGAATTGGGGAAATTGAATTTGCTTCAACCAATATAAAAGAATGTCTCGATGGCGTAGATATACTTATGGTTGTTGTACCGGCCAACGGACATCATTACATTGCGAAAGTCTGCGCTCCCTATCTAAAAGAAAATCAAATTGTCATCTTAAACCCTGGCCGTACTGGAGGTGCGTTAGAGTTTTTTCATACACTTAAAGAGGAAGGAGTAACCCAGTTTCCATTCATTGCAGAAACTCAGACATTTATCTATGCATCTCGAAGTCTTGGACCTGCCCATTCCAAAATATTTTCGATAAAAAATTCTATTCCTTTGGCCACTCTGCCTGCCTATTGGATTCCTGGTGTTCTCAAAGTCATCAACAAGGCATTTCCTCAATTTGTTCCTGGAGATAATATCTTTAAGACAAGCTTTAATAACATCGGAGCCATCTTCCATCCTGCCTTGACCATCCTTAATTCGGCATGGATAGAGGAAACCCATGGTGATTTTGAATATTACATCCAAGGGGCTAGCCATTCTGTCTCAAAAGTCTTAGAGAAACTTGATAAGGAACGGCTCGAAGTTGCCGCTGCCCTTGGCATCAAAGCTATGAGTGCAAGAAACTGGTTGTATGCTGCTTATAACGCAACTGGCAGAGACCTCCACGAAGCCATTCTGGACAATCCAGGCTACTCAGGCATCAAAGCGCCTGATCGGCTTAACCATCGCTATATTGATGAAGACGTCCCAATGAGTCTTATCCCCATTGCTTCAATGGGGGACATGCTAAAAGTGAAAGTTCCTACCATCAAATCCATAATCCATCTGGCTTGTATTCTCCGCGAAAAAGATTTTTGGAAAGAAGGACGTACTGTTGATAAATTGGGTTTGAGAGGAATGTCTATAAAAGAAATCCGTCTCCTGGCTGAAACTGGAGAAATTTGAGATGATGCTCTCAAATAAGAAAACAATCCTGGGAGCTTCCATTGGTAATTGCGTTCATGTGGCTGGAATTCTAAGTTTTTTAAAACTGGCAGAAATACATGGCTATGAGACGCAATTTTTAGGACCAGCAACTTCTATTGAAAAACTTACCGACTCCATAAATTCTCTCAATCCTGACATTATTGCCCTCAGTTACCGTTTAACCCCAGAGGTTCTGGAAAAATTACTGGTATCTCTAAAATCTGAAATTAAAAAAAACAATTGGCAAGATAAAACATTCGTGTTTGGCGGAACACCACCT
>DAOUSP010000231.1 GCA_030627155.1 Candidatus Aminicenantota bacterium | reverse complement strand
TTTTTAATAAAATCTGTGCTTGATAGATTAGCAAATTTTTCATTAAAATCAATAACCAGAACTGCCTGAATCCCATATTTTTTGATATCTTTTAGTCGCTGTTCAAGAGTTTGAATCAATTTGATTTGCTGTCCGAAGACGATTTCTGGATGAGGAAAGAAAGTAATCACGATTGGAATGAAATCATGCTTTTTGGCTTCGTGGACCAGCAATTGCAATATTTTCTGGTGGCCAAGGTGGACTCCATCAAAATTCCCTACAGCAATCACTGAGTTTTTTGAAAAAGAAGGGCAGTTCTCAATGCCTTGTATAACTTGCATTTTACTACAGTTTGATTATATTTGCTTTTTCCAAATAAGCCATTCTCAACTGATGAAGACAAGAGGAAAGGAATTTCTCTTCTTCAGACTTCAAATTTCCCTTAGTTCTTTCATTTAAGAGGTCGAGAAGATCAATCAATCTTTTTGCAAGAACAAGGTTTTCGTCTTCTTTATTTACTATTGGATCTTTGATTTGGCCTAACTTTATAAGCGCTTGTGTGAAAAAGGGAAGCACGATGGAACTGAAATCGAGCGGGGGGATGGGTTCTTTGCTTTCCTTGTCCTTGGGATTTTTTGTGTTTTTGTCTTTATTTGCCATTTTTAATTCCTATGATGAATAAAAATATGATATTGATTAAAGTTGAAAGCTAATATTGGCTTCTAATAGTTTTATAGATTAAGATAAAAATATTACAATAATAGAAAAAATATTTCAAGGAAGATGACATATGAACGATGCAAAAAAGTCAGAAAAAAAACATGAATCCATATTTGATGGCATCGAGAAACATTCTCCTGCTCTTCATACTGCGCATCAGATCGGCTGTCGTGTGTCATTTTATGGATTTGACTGGGACGAGGCGTCCAGTGTGCTTCCAAAAGTCAAGGAAGAAGTGAATGAATTAGACGAAGCGATTAAATTAGAGAAAAAAGCTCAGATAAAGGAAGAAATTGGGGATTTGCTATTTTCTATTGCAAATTTATCCCGCCATTTGGGGATTAATCCTGAGATTGCCTTGAAACAGACGAACGATAAATTTATACGGCGGTTCAATTACATAGAACAAAAGCTAAAGAAAGAAGGAAAACGCCTTGGCCAAGTAAGCCTGGAAAGAATGGATGAGATTTGGGAAGAAGCAAAGTCAAAAATAAAATAACAATAAAAGACCGGCTATTTAAGAGGAATTCTCTTTGTTTTTTCGAAAAATAAGACTGGCTTTTATGAAGTCGTCGATATCTCCATCAAGAACTTTTTCCACATCTCCCTTTTCCACTTTTGTCCGCAAATCCTTAATAAGCTGGTAGGGATGAAGCACATAGGAACGAATTTGATTTCCCCATGCAATATCAGATTTAGCGTTTTCTAATTTATCTATTTTTTCCAGCTTTTTTTTCTTTTCCAATTCATAAAGCCGCGCTTTTAGGACTTTCATGGCCGTGGCTTTGTTTTTATGCTGTGACCGTTCGTTCTGGCATTGAACAACAATACCCGTTGGCAAATGAGTTATTCGAACAGCAGAATCAGTGACGTTCACATGTTGTCCACCACTGCCAGAGGATCGATATGTATCTATCCGCAAATCATCAGGGGAAATGTCTATTTCAACATTATCTTCTATTTCAGGATAGACAAAAACAGCTGCAAACGATGTATGACGCCTCTTGTTCGCATCAAAAGGAGATATGCGAACTAAACGATGGACGCCTGATTCCTGGCTCAAGATTCCATAGGCATAATCTCCTTCTATTCGGACCGTAGCATTCTTGATGCCAGCTTCTTCTCCGGGAAGAGTGTCAAGTATTTCTGCTTTAAATCCTCTTCTTTCTGCAAACCGAAGGTACATGCGAAGAAGCATTTGTGCCCAATCTTGCGATTCTGTGCCGCCTGCTCCAGGATGGATTGTTAATAAAGCATTATATGCATCATCTTCTTCATAAAAAAGTGTTTGAAGTTCAGCTAAATCCAGGATTTTTTCAAAAGAATTAAGAGCTTGCTTTAGTTCTTCATGCACAGATTCGCCTTCTTCCCCTAATTCTAAAATGACTTCGAGATCTTCTTTTTTTTCATGAATTCTTGAAAGAAATTGAATCTCTTTTTCCAACTTTTTTTTATTTCGCTGGAGAGACTGGAACTTCTTTTGGTCTTTCCAAATATCAGGAGTGGAGAGTTCTTTGTTGATTGATTCTAATTCAACTTTTTTAGGTGTTATGTCAAAGAAAACCTCTTAATTCTTCAAACCGGGAAAAATATTCCTGGACCTTAGACTGGAGGTCTGAAAACGTCTCTTTTATACTTTTTTCATCCATTTGTCTTACGTTTTAGAGACAGAATAAAGAATATAGCAGATAAAGTCAAGCCGATGAAAGGGATGATATCACCGTAGTTAGTGTAAAAAGTCGTGCTCTTTATAGGGGAAATGTCTCCTGTAAGAAATGCCAGGGTTTCTAACTTTGTTTGGGAAAGGATTCTTCCATGAGGGTCGATGATAGCGCTGATTCCTGTTGTGGCGGCTCGAAGCAAATATCTCCTGTTTTCAACTGATCGGAAGACTGCTATTGCAAAGTGTTGGTAAGGCGCAGAGCTTCTTCCATACCATCCATCGTTTGTGATTGTGACTAAAAAACTTGCTCCATTTTTAAC
>DAOUSP010000126.1 GCA_030627155.1 Candidatus Aminicenantota bacterium | reverse complement strand
GCCGCGATTCTGCCTGAAAAGAGATGGATTCTGAAAGGAGTTGAGCATGTGGATTCTTTTGTATTCAATCCTCATAAATGGATGCTAACCAATTTTGATTGCTCTGCTTATTTTGTCAAAGACCCAGAGGTTTTGACCCGGACTTTTGAGATTCATCCTGAATATTTAAAGACAGGAGTGGATGCTCAAGTGAATAACTATCGTGATTGGGGCATACAGCTTGGCCGAAGGTTCAGGGCATTGAAACTTTGGTTCGTGATTCGTTCTTATGGAATAGGAGGCCTTCAGGCGATAATTCGTAAACACATTAGCATGGCGCAGATGTTTAAGGACTGGGTCGAATCCCATGATTGTTTTGAATTGATGGCACCAGTGCCATTAAGTGTTGTATGTTTTCGTCTTAACGATGGGAGAAGGGAAGAGGAGTTGAATGCGCTTAACAAAGAATTTCATGAAAGGATCAATCGGGCGGGAAAAATCTTCATCACTCATACGGCATTAAGAGGGAAATATGTCCTGCGAATGGTCGTTGGAACGAGAACAACCGAAGAACGGAATGTGCGGGAAGCATGGAGTCTGATACTTGAGAAGGCAAATGAGCTTGTCCCCTCTTTAAAAAAAAGAAGCGAGCCGAAATAAAAATATTTTCTATCAGGAGTCCCAATGAAATTTCAAATAGATTCTGAAATATTTAAGTCGTTTCCAGGGGTTTGCCTCGGTCTTGTTGTGGCAAAAGAAATTAATAATACAGGGGAAAACCCGGAGGTCTTGTCTCTAATTAAGGAAAAGGAAGAGATGATAAGACAATCCATGAGCATAGAGAATCTATCGCAGCAACCAAGAATATCGTCATGGAGAAAGGCGTATTCGTCCTTTGGCGCAAAGCCAAAGAAATACAAAAGCTCTGTGGAAAGTCTCTACAGGATGGTTTTAAAAGGCATGTCTATGCGGAATATCAATAAGGTGGTTGATATCTACAACTATATTTCGCTCAAACATATGGTCCCTGTGGGAGGAGATGATTTAAGAAAAGTTGAAGGAGATATTATTTTGCGATTTGCAAGAGGCGATGAGACTTTTACTGCACTAAATTCAGATGAGGAAGTTACAGTCAGCCCAGGGGAAGTCATTTACTGTGACGAAAGAGGCGTTCTTTGCAGGCGTTGGAATTGGCGGGAGTGTGACAGGACGAAGATGACCGGAGAGACCAAGGAAGTCATCTTTGTAGCAGAAGGCCTGCCTCCTGTAAAAAGAGAGGAAATGCAAGAGATTGCAGGGGATTCGGCAAAAATGCTTGAGATTTACTGTGGGGCGATTGTACGGAATGCTGTCCTGGATGAAAATCTTCCTGTTCTGGATATTGGCAGGGTTTTGGAATTCTGAGTATATTTATTCTAATATTCTTAAACTGCAGCAATTACCAGAAGATAATATAAAGAACTACAGTCATTGCCACTACAGCGGCTCCAAGCCAGGGGATTAAAGAAGAAGTGCTCATGTCAAAGCCAGCCCTTTCTGGCAGTACTTTGGGTTTGGTCAAAGGTTTAAGCAATGTGACTACAGCCATTGCAAGGATAAGCACTCCGAAGGTTATAGCCATCTTGTTGAGAAATACAATATTATCGAAATATTTAAGATGTAGAATACCATAGACAGGAACATTAAGAATAAGGGCTGTGATTGCAGCTGAAGAAGGTGCTCGCTTGAAGATAAGGCCGAAAACGAAGGCGCAAAGAATTCCAGGCGAAATAAATCCTTGAAAGTCCTGAATGTAATGGAATATTCCCTGGAATTTTGGATTCCCGAGCTGAGGGGCTATCAGGCAGCCAACCACAACAAAAATCACGGTCATGACTCTGCCGATTGTTATCAACGATTGGGAAGAGGCATCCTTTTTCAGGTGGCGCTTGTATATATCCATTGTGAAGATAGTGGATGCAGAGTTTAGCATTGAGTCAAGCGAGCTCATGACAGCTCCGAAGATTGCTGCAAACATGAAACCTTTCAGGCCCGCAGGGACGAGGTTCTTGATGAGAAGGGGGTATGCCATATCGCTTGTTACCATTTGGTCGCTGTAAAGCTGGAAAGCCATAATTCCAGGGATGACGATGATAAAAGGAATGAGAAGTTTTAGAGCTGCGGCAAAAATGATGCCAAGTTGTCCTTGTCTTAGACTCTTCGCTCCAAGAGTCCTTTGTGTGATGTACTGGTTGAGGCCCCAGTAGTAGAAATTAGGAATCCAGAGTCCGACTAAAAGGGCTGTCCATGGAATCTCGGGATGGCTGGAAGGAAGAATCATATGGAGTTTGTCAGCATTAACCTGGACGAAGTTTCCTACACCCCCGACAGCGATAAAACCTAAGATCATGGTAACTGTGCCTCCGATTATCAGGGCAGAACCCTGAATAAGGTCGGCCCAGACCACCGCTTTTAGTCCCCCATAAGTGGTGTAAAAGGCAGCTATTGTTCCGATAATCCAGACAGCTTTGGTCAAATCTATTCCAAATATTGTGTGAAGGGTAAGACCTCCAGAATAGAGCACTGCTGCGATTGTAACAGCCACATAGATGACCATTGTATAAAGAGCCATGATTGCACGCGGTGTTGGACTGTAACGGTGTTCAAGGAATTCAGGGATGGTGTATATGCCGCATTTAAGAAATTTAGGAAGGAAAAAAAAGGCAACAACAACAAGAGTGACGGCAGCCATCCACTCGTAGCTCGCAACAGCCATGCCAACGATTCCAGCGCTTTGTCCGGACATCCCTACGAACTGCTCGGTTGAGATGTTTGAGGCGATGAGGGAAAATCCGATTAAATACCAGCCAAGTGTGCGTCCTGCAAGAAAATAATCTTCGCTTGTTTCCTCTTTTCTGCTTTTGTAAAGGCTTATGCCAACGACAAAGCAAACAAAACCAATGAAAACAGCTATGTCGAGAAAGCTTAGCTGCATGTTATCTGCCTTTCTATTTGATTAGTCCTTTTTATATAACTTATTCTCACAACCGAATCAACAAATTAATGCTAATGGTAAGCATCTCTTTTGCTTCAGGAGTAGAGCTGAAAATTGTGGTATGAAATGGTGCGACATCCTATAGTAAGCAATTAACCATGCTAAAATCTTTTGTCTGCATTAAGGAGAGACTGCTGTTTTTCAGGGTAATGTAACAAAGAATAACAATAGAGGCATATAAAGCTATAGGGGGATTATCAGGTGCTATTGTAGAACAGGTGCCTGCATCCCTTAGAGACCCTGCACCAATGTATTTTAGTCTATACTTGAGGGATATTCTTACAGGGTAGAAGGGATTGAAAATTTTACGTACATGTGAGAATGCTGATATAGGTACTGGTACAAAAATTTTTGGTTCGAAATGTTTGAAACATTACAAATTCCACCGATTTTTCTGCAAAATATTTGTAATAAAGATAAAGAAAGATAAAGGGGTCAAGTCTTACATTATGACATTTTCCTTTTTTTTTCCTCTAAAGATAAAGGGGTCAAGTCTTACATTATGACATTTTCCTTTTTCTTTCCTCTGCCTTCTTTAAAGTTCTGCTGATTGTCACATAATGAACTCCAAGCCAGGCAGCAATTTCACTAAATGTATAGCCATAAAGAACATATGCAGCATAAATAGCCTCTTCTCTAAACTTCTTCTCCCTTAGTCTTTCATGGGGGAAGAGATCTCTAAGCGACGGCCTGGTGGCGTACCTTTGGACCCTCGGCACTTCTTTTAGCTTTCCTTTGCCCCTCAATATATTGTCGAACTTATCAATGAAACGCTTTGTGCCAAGCAGTATTTGTCCATGAAGGTCTTTCTTAGGGAAATCTTCTTTAATCCCATCTAAAACAAACTGCTTATATCGGCTCTTTGCCATGCTTTTATCATCTCCAAACTGA
Organism: Candidatus Aminicenantota bacterium; assembly: GCA_030627155.1. Classification (GTDB taxonomy): domain Bacteria; phylum Acidobacteriota; class Aminicenantia; order Aminicenantales; family Aminicenantaceae; genus Kmv29. The sequence goes on along the minus strand of DAOUSP010000126.1, from coordinate 867 downwards.
GAAAGAATCCAGTCAACTGTCAAGAAAGGGGGCTTTTTTCCTATGCCAGTGATAGCCCTGTGACTGCTCCATTCCCAGTCCTCAATCATCTTTACTAAACCTGCCCTCAGGGGATTTAGTACCACATAGCGGGATAAAACGAGAAGATATGTCTCTTTTTCGACAAGAATCGCTTTGTATCTACCTTGAAAAAGATGGCCCACACGATTATGCCTGAGATTAAAATTCTGAGTATAAACGCCATTAAGCTGCCTCATCCCCCTCGATAGATTGCCTTCAGGAGTCTCGATGATCAAGTGATAATGGTTGTTCATAAGACAGTAAGAATGGCAAAGCCAATTGAATCTCTCGACTACAGAAGTAAATATTTTAAGAAAATTCCTTTTGTCTATTTCATCCAAATAAATGAGTTGCTTTGCGTTGCCTCTGCTTGTAATGTGATAGAGGGCGCCAGGAAATTCTATACGTAGAGGTCTCATAATAATACTATTAATACATGTTTAGAGGTATTACCAAAATATAATAAATATATTGTTATAATTACTCTACTTTTTCTGGTTTTCCCACACAAATAGGATAGACGCTGAAATTAATAATTAAATCTCATTAACAAGATATTAGTGTTGGATAAAGTGAATTTCCCCCGATTTAGTAGGATACGCCGAAGCATGCATTATTATCATTAGTGAACGAAATGTTATAATGTAAGACCTGACCCCATGGCTTCATAGTGTTAGCGCTGCTGCGATTGTAACAGCCACATAGATGACCATTGTATAAAGAGCCATAGGATTGCACGTGGTGTTGGACTGTAACGGTGTTCAAGGAATTCAGGGATGGTGTATATGCCGCATTTAAGAAATTTAG
>DAOUSP010000234.1 GCA_030627155.1 Candidatus Aminicenantota bacterium | reverse complement strand
ACCCTCCCACCCTCCACAATGGGCTTCAGATGGAGAAGAACCGTCGCCGCGCTTCTCAATTAGATTAGGTCAGATGTTTCCCTCATCACGGAAATAGAGATGCTTACATTTGGTGGTATCATGATGATTATTTAATTTATAATGGTTAAAAGCATAAAAACTGTAATGGGGCGCGAGTTGACAATAGTCAATGCATATTTTAAAATCACATTGCAAGAATTGTTATGACCGAAAAAACGATCCTTATAGTTGACTACGACAAAAATAGCTTAGAATCTTTGGTTAACCTTTTTTCACCATATAAACTAAAGATTCTGACTGCCACAGATGGAATGGCTGCTTACGAAATATACAAGACAGAAAGTCCGAACTTGGTCATCCTTGAAGCCATGCTCCCAAAACTGCATGGCTTTGATTTAACTCAAAAGATATACGAAGAAACAAAGGGAAGCATTCCTGTTGTGATTGTCACAGGGCTCTACAAAGGGCCTCAATATAAAAAAGAAGCCATTCGCTCATTTGGTGCGGCGGATTATTTTGAGAAGCCTTTTGATAAAACCAAATTTGTAAGCACTGTCATGAATTTACTTCAGGATGAGATGGACATACATGAAGAGCTTCCAGATCCTGATTCTGTCCTGAGCATGCTTTCTGAGATTGAAAAAGAGAACTTGTAGTCATCCAAGAGCAAATAGCCCACTGAATTATTTTAATAAGGAAAATCTGTTGATTAGCTCATCACAATAATGGATAACTGGGTAGATAAAAGTAGAAAGGCTAAATCTTCAAAGTCGCATCCTCCATCCCCTCAAATTCATCCGGTCATTACTCCTTAACAAAGTACTTCTATATTATAGGTACTCATTATTGTGATGAGCCTATCGATTTTTTCAGGCGTTATTTTTTGAAGTCTTGCGAAAAATAAATAAATCCTTTAGTATTTAATAGCTTTTATGCCTAGTAATATGAAGAAGCAAGAATTCAATTTCGAGGAAAAGTAATGTCAAACCTTTGGACAAGGTGTAACAATTGCCGGCGGATTCTGTATAAGCAAGATATTTTTGACAACAAAAATGTTTGCCCAGAATGTAACTTTCATTTCAGACTTTCTGCGCCAGAGCGCTTGGAAATGCTTTATGATGAAGGGAAATATGAAGTTTTTAATGAGAACATCTATCCACTTGACCCTCTTCATTTTGTGGATTCGAAGAAGTATGCCGATCGTTTAAAGGAGAACATTAAAAAAACATCCCTTGTTGAGGCATGCATCAATGCTGTAGGCAAGATAGATGGTGTCGAAGTAATTATTGTTGCCATGGATTTCCGGTTTATGGGCGGAAGTATGGGCTCGGTCGTAGGAGAAAAAGTGACACGGGCATTAGAAAAAGCCCTTCAAGAAAGAAAGCCAATAATTATTATTTCATGCACAGGCGGAGCAAGAATGCAGGAAGGAGTCCTGTCTTTGATGCAGATGGCGAAAACAAGCGCGGCCATTGGGAAACTACAAGATGCCGGTATTCCTTATATTTCGATACTTGCAGATCCTACAACTGGAGGCGTAACTGCAAGCTATGCTATGCTGGGAGATATCAATATTGCTGAGCCCAATGCTCTCATTGGCTTTGCTGGACCACGTGTGATAGAACAAACAATTAAAGAAAAGCTTCCCAAAGGATTCCAACGGTCGGAATTTCTCCTCAAGCACGGATTTGTTGACGATGTTGTGGAAAGAAAAAACTTGCGATCTTATTTGATTAGAGCGTTACGCCTTTTTCTCAACCGATTTTCATGAATTACCAGCAATGCCTGAGGTATCTTGAGGAAATCCAAAACTTAGGCATTAAGTTTGGCCTGGAAAATGTCAGAACCCTGCTGGATGCTATTGGTAATCCTGAGTCAAAATATCCCACTATTTTAGTTGCGGGGACCAATGGAAAAGGATCTGTATGCGCTTTTTTAACCCGGATTCTGACTCTTCATGGATTTAAAACAGGACTTTTCACTTCTCCTCACCTTATCCGGGTAGAGGAAAGATTCCGTATAGGGAATGAACTCATTTCAAGGGAATCTTTTACACAGCTTTTAAGCCTTCTCAGGCAAAAAACTGAAGAGCTTATCAATAGAAAAAAATTACTTGCCCCTCTTACATATTTTGAGATTTTGACATGCCTTGCTTTTCTTTTTTTTCAAAAACAAAACGCCGGGATAGCAATTCTTGAAGTCGGAATGGGAGGAAGATTTGATGCTACTAATGTGGTAACGCCAATACTTTCAGTTATTACGACTATTTCTGCTGAGCACCAGAAATTCCTTGGGGAAAATCTTAGCCAGATTGCTTTTGAAAAAGCAGGAATTATCAAGACAAAAATCCCAGTTATTTGTGGAGTTAGACACAGGGAAGCTTATGAAACGATAAAAAAGAGAGCAGATGAATTAAAAGCTCCTTTTATTGGTGTGTTTGATGAAAAAGGGTGTTTCAAGAAAAAAAAGAAAGAAGAGTTTAATTATACATTTCTTTACAAATTCAAAAGCGAAAGTCATGTATATACTCCATCGATTTTAGGAGAACATCAAGGGAGGAATGCTGCCGTTGCGATTGCAGCTTCTCAGGTAATCAGCCAGCGCTGGAATCAACTGAAGAAGGAAACCATT
>DAOUSP010000045.1 GCA_030627155.1 Candidatus Aminicenantota bacterium | reverse complement strand
GATAAGCATGGATGGAGCAGATAAAAAAAGTTATGAAAAAATCAGAAAGGGAGCAAGCTTTGAGAAGTTAACAGGAGCCGTAGCAATTGCAAAGGAATATAACATCCTTGATTCCTGTCCTGTAACAATAGGTAAACATAACTACGAGCAAATTGGTAAATTATTTAAGTTTGCACAAGAAATAGGATATAAAAAGATTACATTTCTGGGTTTGAAACCCTGTATGGATTATAAAAAATATGCTTTGAATGAAGAAGAGTACGAAAAAATTTTCTTTTCTATTATTAAATGTCAAAGGGAATACAGGATGGATGTATATGTTGATGAACCATTCTTTAAACCATTTTTGAAGGAGCATAACATTGACATTGATTATTCATCAAATCCTGATAATGGCATTATAGTTCCTGATGTTTCTCATTGCATCTTTGGTGATTACATGTTTATTGAAACAAACGGGGATGTAAAACCATGCACATTTGCCTCTGTCGTAATAGGTAATGTAAATGAAAAAGGACTATATGAAATATGGGAAAATATGCAAAAATCAGAATTTATTAAAAATCTCAAGGACTTCTCAACAAGAGAAGGCCCTTGCAAGGAATGTAAGTATCTATATGAATGCGGAGGCTGCAGGTCAAGAACATTTGGCCTGACTGAAAGCTGGACAGCATCAGATCCATCCTGTCCGCTAAGGAGGATAAAGCAATGAGAATTGTAGGCATTGACCCTGGAACATACAGCTTTGATCTTTTTGGAATGGAGGATAACCAAAGATTCATTGCAGACGAATCCATAAAATCAGAGGATATATTTAAAAACCCATCTGATATCCTCAAAAGGCTTGAAAATTTTATGCCATTAGATATCGTTGTTGGCCCATCAGGATATGGAATACCTTTAAAAAGCATAAAGGACATAACAGAAGAAGATATTGGAAAGATGATACCTTTAGACACGCAAGTACCTGTGAATGAAGGAATAAAAAAAGTGCTTTTAAAAATGAAGCAAAAAGAGATGCCTGTTTACTTCACCCCAGGTGTTATCCATCTTCAAACTGTTCCATCTTATAGAAAATGGAATAAGTTTGATATGGGGACTGCAGATAAAGTATGCTGTGTAGCTTTGGGCATAAAAGATCAATCGGAGCGCTTCAATATTCCTTTTAATAAAACATCCTTTATCTATGTAGAAGCAGGATATGGATTTACTGCGGTGATGGTAGTTGAGGATGGAAAAATTGTTGACGGAACAGGTGGAACAAATGGAAGCTTAGGATTTCTTTCAGGTGGGGGAATGGATGCAGAGATTGCAATCAGATTGAAGCCACCATTAACTCAAGAAATCGTTTTTAAAGGTGGAGTAAAAGATTTTGTGGGGGAGGAGATCGAACCAAAGGATTTAATAGAATATAAAGAAGCTATTACCCTTTTGGGTGAAAGCATAGAAAAGGATGTCGTCTCAATGTTAGTTTCTCTTCGCCAACCAAGAGAAATTATTATTTCTGGGAGATTAACAAATTATAATTTTATAAGGAATGAACTAATAGATAGGTTAAGTAAATATGCTTCAGTTGTAAAAGTGAAGAAGCTCTCAAGGATCGCAAAAGAGGCTGCTTGCGGGGCCTATATCATTGGAGAGGGATTGTTCGGTGGAAAATATTCTGCCCTTATAGAAAACATGGGGATAAACTGTTGTTTTTGATAAAATAGGCACTTTAACCAAGTTAGAACCAGAAATCACAGATAGGATGGATAAGTTTACAAATTAATATGGGAAAGAGGAAAAATGAGAAAAATTATCTATTTTTTAATTGATAATTGCTATAAAATAAATAAAAATATAAAATACTAGTATTAAGGAGGTTCGAATGGCTAAACATTCAAAAATTTTAACTACATTTTTGGTTTTTTCCTTTGTCTTTGTTTTAGCTGGAATTGCTCAACAGCAAGAAAAAGACACAGTTGTTTGTCCTATGTGCAGTAAGGAAATGAAAAAATCTGAAGCGACCGTTACTTACGACTACAAAGGGAAGATGTATTATTTTTGCTGTGAAAAGTGCAAAGAGGAGTTCATGAAGAAACTGGAAAAGTTCTCCCACGAGAAAGCTGAGATGAAGGTTATCTATACCTGTCCTATGCACCCTGAAGTGAAGGCGGATAAACCCGGTAAATGTCCCAAATGCGACATGGAGTTAAAGAAGAAGATGGTAGATAAAGAGCATATGCCTGTTCATATCTACAAGACAAAGAAAGATGTGAAGGAAGATGTTTATATCTATAAAATAATAAAGAAAGAGGTCAAGGGAGAATGCTTCCCGATGATGGACTTAATGGGATCCAAGGATGTTGAAATGAAAGTTGAGAATATAGATGATGGAGTGACGGTTAAAATAACCTCTAAGGACGCAGAAATCGTAAAGAAACTTCAGGGAATGGCAGTCAAGATGAAAATCATGTGTGAGCAGAAAGCAAAAAGCTGCGAGAAAGAAGTCAAAAAAGAGGAAGCCAAAAAGTAACAGCTAAAAACCATTAAAGGAATCCTTTTTTCTCTCTGCCAGTCATTGTTGTAGAGAGTGCTCAGGTAGCGGTTGGTGGAAAATATTCTGCGCTTATAGAAAACATGGGGATAAAAGGAAAGCAATAGATGGACAACATTCAGCGAATAGCAAGTGAAATGTCTATTAGGATTTAATCAAGATGGCGGAGAGATAAATTTTTTCATATGGTTTCTGACTGTTTTTGGATATGACGTCGCCAAGGAATACATCCTATCCACATCCAAATTCTTCCAGTTCCATTCATCTAAAGCTGGTGTTAAGCCATTCATCCTCTGGATATAAACAAAATCCAAAGCAGCCTTTTCGGGCCATGCTAAGGGAAACCGATCCGTGATTTCGTACCCGAAAAAGAGCTCTCTCTTCACGTGAAAATAGGCAATCTCCCCAAGTGCAGTACGAAATGTTTTCGTTTTATTCATTGAGACACAGGTCAATAAATGCGGGGCCTGTTCAGAAATACCATGCATGAACAGAGCGGACTCGAGAGAAATGTAGCTTGGAGGGTAGAGCACGCCGGCAATCTCTTCTAAACTTGGCGCGACAAAAGGATTAGCATATAGTTCTTTGCGTAGCTTCAGAAGCAGCCCTTTCCGCAAAAGGCGTTGAATTGCCCGGCGCATTGACAATACTGGTAACTTTGAAATTCTCATTAGCTCAACAAAGTTGTAAATGGACTTACCATTGCGTAATACTTCGGTCCAATCTGTTTGCGTGAAAGCTCTTTTCATATTTGCTTCCTCTTTGATAAAAGGATTTCTTTTACCATATTCATAAGACCCAATGCTGCGCCACGAACAATCGCGTAATCATCCTTGGAAAGCTGTTGTCGGTAACGTTGGGGCAAGAAACGTTTTATTTCAGCGGCCAAGTTTTGCGATCCTATAATTGCAAGCTTTTTTTCCATATCTGATTTCGACCATGAAATTTGGTAGTCCTGAAATTTTTTCTCAACAAGGGATAAGTCAACGGTTTCGCCAAGGACTTCGGATAAATACCAGAGGTCAAAGAGATCTCGTCCCTTTACATAAGGGCGGCCGGCTACTGCAGTAATTTTTTCGGCCAACAGCTCGGGTAGCGTCAATCCGGTGACTAAAGGACGACGCTGCAGCACATCGAAATCAGATTTGACTGCAATGATTTTTGTATGATAAACAGGATAGCAAGCAAATTCAATCTTCACCCTAAATCTCTGTCGCATTCCATGGGGCTGAAAATTCAGCCAATATGTATAGATTCGATGTGATACTGAAGCGGATGGAAAATGCCATTGGCATTCTCCATTTCCCAGGAGTTGAATGATACTTTTCTTGATCTCGGATTGGGATTTTTTAATAAGACTTTGGGCCAATTGTTGGTCAATCCCTTCGCCAGCAAAGTCTAAATCCTCCGAATAACGATATCCTCCATAAAGAAGATGAATGCTCGTTCCCCCTTGAAAACAGATGGACATGCTACCCGTCATAGCAAAAATAACATCCAGCACAACGAGGTGAAGGACTTCCCCAACAACAGTAGTAAGAGGCAGTCCTTGTTCTTTTGCTTTTTCTTTTAAAACCGGCCAGATCATTTTATTTCCAAAAATGGACAATTTTGTCTTTTGTTGTAAATATAATGTAAATAGAAAAAAATTTCAACTCAAGTGTACCGCAATCGCAAGATTTTTTAAATGACTTGACAGGGACGATTGTTCGGTGGAAAATATTCTGCGCTTATAGAAAACATGGGAATTAAATAGGGTCACCCATTAGAAGAGGATTCTATGGAGCTGAAAAACCTGTTCCTTCAGCAAACGATAAGGATGAACGTCTGGAACTGATCAGAAGGGATGTGGAAGTTCACTCAGATAATGTTTTTGATGATGAATAAAATAAGACTAACCAAGCTTACTTAAGGAGGCCATGATGGGAGAAAAAATCGGTCGCAACGAGCCCTGCCCTTGTGGCAGCGGCAAAAAATATAAAAAATGCTGTGGTCAAAATGAAAGTATAGATTTTTCTTTACCTGAGGATATGCTGACTGGAACACCGCTTGATGATTATCTGTTTCTTCACCAGGGTGTAGCCCTCTATGCTGAAAAAATCGCCCGGTTTGAAAAGGAAGGAAAAGAACTCAGGAAAGCAGAGTCCGAGTATAAGAAGAAATTTAAGCCGGGAAAAGAGGAGGGAATTCCCCTTAGTTTATTCATGAGCTGGCTGCATTGTGACTTCCTGTTTGGTGAAACCCTGGAGACGGTTTGCGAACGGTTTATCAAATCGCCTTACTACGCAAAATTAAAAGAGCCGGGCCCCACGTATTTGAAATATCTCTCAGATAGTTACTGTACTTTTTATGAGATTTTAGATATCCAAAAGGACAGAATTTTTTTTGCCGAACTGGGAACCGGACAAAAATGGCAGGTTTTTCGAATCAATGAACCTTTTGAAAGAGAGGCAAGAATAGGCGATATTTGGTATCTTCGATTCATCGACTCTCATGCTGGAGCTTATATCTACACTCCACCTTTTATATATCCTCAGGAGACAAAAGTCTTTTTTACAGAGGCAGTCAAGAAACAAAAAAGTATTCTACTTAACAAATTCTCTGGAAAAAAATTTCCCGAAAAGGACTTTTTTAGAGAATCCTGTAAAGCAGCTGTTCCTTTCTGGATGGATTTTTTTCTTGGGAATTTAGATGAGATTCCTCCTGCCTATTCAGAGACTAAAACAGATTCGCCTGAAAAATTAATTCTGTGTAATACAGACAGAGAGTTAATGAGCTTTTCGAAGATCTTTTTCCGGGTTAAGGGGAAAAAAAGGTTGAGACACAAGTTGTCTTTATTGAGAGAATTTGACTATGACGAAAAGCAGAAAGAATGGATATGGTTCAAGGAGGAGAAAAGAAAAGCTAAAATATTTAGGAGGATAATTCTTGGAAATCTTTACCTGAAAGGTGACCGTCTAATCGGCGAGACAAATTCCATAGAGCGTGCAGCAAGGCTCGTCACAAAACTCACCCAGAAACTCGGAGATGTTCTCTCCTATGAGAAGATGGAATCAGTAAGTCTTGACTCTTTTCCCAAACCCACAACTGAAGAGAAAAAAAAGTTCGAAGAAAAACAGAAGGAGCTATATTCGAATCCTGAAATCAGAAAAAAATTAAAGGAGGATCTCGAGGACTACTACTTAAAGGAATGGATTCGCACAAGGATTCCCGCGTTGAACAATCAGACGCCCATGGAGGCCGTTAAAACTGAAGAGGGAAAACGCCAGGTTAAGAGACTTTTAGATTATTTTGAATCGCTGCAGGAGAACATACCTCCCTATAAACCTAAAATCAATTTTGATAGATTGAGAAAGAAATTGGGACTTCCTCCAAAGACTAATTAACGCTCAAATTTCACTACAAGAATTTTTAATCAAAATTGAAGTCTATAAAGACAATTACATATATAAAAATAAACTCTACAGTCAATTCGATTAGTTGTTTTACAAAATGTATATCATTTCGTTCAATTATTTGACAAAATGTATATAATTAAAATAAATGGGGTAGCAAAACTCCTGATTTTTTTGTTCTGAATCCTCATTATACTGCCTTCATTTAAATATTTCTTAAAAGATTTTTATATTAAGCAAATGTTAAACAATAGATTTGTTTTTTTATATATCTGATTTTATGACTTTTTTATCTATACAGTAAAAAAAGTCTTGACTATTTTATCGAGTTTCAGCAAGTCGCTTTTTTTCTTAGCGTTAGGTGGTAGAAATTTCCTTTTTGTTTCAATATTAGATTCGTAAATTCCCCGCCTAACGTTTTGCGGATAAAAGAAGTTGCCGAAGACAATTTGGGCGAAGCATAGCTGCGCCTTTTATCCGCTGTTATATGACCCGAAGGGCAAGGTTGCGAAGCAACCGCAGAGTTCGGCTTGGCGGTTATCATTTTGTTCTCGATTATTTCTGCATTCATATTATTCTCTCCCGATGACTGAAACATAAATCTAACTTATCCGGAAATACCCTAAATCCAGTTCCATGGTCATGAGTTCTTCCATCTGGATATTGTCCTATCCGTACATCTACAAGGATAGTTCCCTCGCTCAATAACTTTAAGAAATTGTCAAAACTGAAGCCACTTAATAACCACGCTTCATTGAAACAAAATTCCTCCTCTAATCCTTTACCTCTTGCTTCAGCTTTTACATATAGCAACTTGGGTAATTTCTTTTCAAAAGATTTCTTGAGTGTTTCTTTATCCCAATATCCTAAAATTTCGCTGTTTATGTCTATTAAGTTTAGCCTGTCTTCCTGAATATCTATTTTAAATCCTGGTTCTCCTTTAAGTTGATTGTAATTTATAGCATTTACCGTAGTTTCTAGTCTTTTTGTTCCCTGTTTCTTTGTAGATGCATAACCAAATTTTTCAAGTAGAATAGAATTAGCTCTCGGTGGAAGTGGTGATTTTGTGAACAGCGTAAGCATGCTTGAAACATTTTTTCTTGCGGATTTTAGTTCAATCATTGCGGCATTTGGACCAGGTACATTATTTTCTGTGATTCCTAAAAGGTCTTCTAATGTTTTCCCAATACCTGTATTTCCAGTTCTATGAGTTTTAACATAACCCATTTCTTTTATGCTTTTTAATTTCTTTATCAATTCGTAGAAGTTCATTATGGTTTCCTCCAAAAATCAAGTATATATTCAAAAGTAGTGCTAAGAGTTATGTAATTGCTTGGCCATCCAAAAATACCTACCTTGTTTACTAAATTTCTTTTGTCCCAGATAATTATATTTCTGAGTTCATAGCCTACTTTTTCCATAGATTCAATAATATAGCTATGCGTTGGATATCTGTGGTTATTTTCCCACAAATCATTAACATTAATTACACAGTGAGCCTTTGGCTTCAAAAGTGGCAATATTCCTTTGTAAATCTCAGCAAGTGCATCTATATATTCTTTAAGCATCATTGTGCCGAGATCTCGTGGATTATTTGAATACTGCTGAACCTCTTTATAGTGTTTATTCTTACGAAGATCACTACGAAGACTCTTGTTTAATCTTTTGTGATTTAACATGTTGGCATAAGGAGGCGAAGTAACACATAATGAAACCGTTTCTTTATCAAGGTATTCTGGAATATTGATTGCGTCATCGCAAACAGCAATTTGTTTTGTATTCTCTCCAAAGTCTAACTGTGCCTGAGTAAATCTTTTATTGGTAAAACCGATATATTCTTGGTTAAGTTCAAACCCTACCGCGTTCCTTCCTATATCTCGTGCCGCAACAAGAGTAGTCCCAATACCGACAAAAGGATCAAGAACTAATTCTCCCTTATGAGTAAAAAGTTCCATACACTTTTTAGGTAAAGCGATTGGAAATACAGCTGGATGTATATTTTTATCTCTAATATCTCTCTTTTCGTAATATAGCTCCCAAATAGCAACCTGTCCTCGAATCCACTCCTTAGCAGTAAGACAATTTATATGATTATCCGGACAAGAACAGGTTTTTCTAAAGTTAATGTCTATTTTTTTCGCCATTTTCACTCACCTTATTATAGTATTATTTTATTAGTTTTTAAATTCTTTCTTAAGCCGCCAAGCCCAATTTTATATAACTCGTTTATATCCGACAGTGTCGGATATCATTCAGTTTTGGGAGTATATGCGACTGTGTCGCATATACATCCCTATCATAGAATAAATTTTTTCTTCATAAATTCCCCTTAACTACTTTTATATTGTCT
>DAOUSP010000134.1 GCA_030627155.1 Candidatus Aminicenantota bacterium | reverse complement strand
TCCTGAAATTGATGTTGCTGCACCTGGAGAAAGAATCCTGAGCTGCGTTCCTATCTGGTATTGTATCAGGTATTGGGGACCGGATTTTCTTCCTTATGGGTTCGGCTTTGGTACATCCATGGCAGCTCCTCATGTTAGTGGCCTTGCAGCCCTTATAAAAAGCATCAAGCCATGGCTAAAAGCATCAGAAATCATGAATGTCATCAGGTATACAGCCGATGATGTCAATGCAGATGCTTATCCTGGCAAGGATGAATATATCGGATATGGAAGAATAAACATGGAAAAAGCCCTCGTTCCGATTAAAATCTCTGGAGCAAAATAACTTGAATGATTAAATTTCTCCGCATTAAAAACCTCGCTACAATCGAAGATATTGAAATAGAGTTTAATGATGGTTTTTCAATTCTAACAGGAGAAACCGGCACAGGGAAATCGATTATCATAGACGGGATTCGAATGGTTATAGGAGAAAAAGGAACTGCTGATATGATTAGGACTGGAGAAAGAAAGACCACAGCAGAAGCTATTTTTTATATAAACCTTGGTAATGGCCAGGAAAAAGATCTCCCAGTTGAAAATACCAATGAATTATTTATCCAGAGGACAATTTCTGAGAATGGAGTTGGGAAGAGTTATTTAAATGGCGTTCTGACACCTATTAGAAAGATAAAAGAATTCAGTCAAGATCTTGTCGATATATATGGCCAGAACGACCATGTTTTCCTTCGGCAAACAGAATATCATCTCGATTACCTTGATTATTACGCCAATTTGTTCGATAAGAGAACCAGTCTTTTACAAACAGCTCGAGAACTCAGAAAACTTTTCAAGGAAAAAATCGAATTAGAAGAAAAAGAGCGAGAAAGGGAGAAGCGCCTTGACTTCCTTAACTTTCAGATTAAAGAAATCGAAAAAGCCCAGCTTAAACCACATGAGGAAGAAGAACTCATACAGGAAAGGGATATACTTAAAAATGCTGAAAAAATTCATGTTCTTGTAGAGGATGCCCTTAATATCTCCTATAACCAGGAAATCTCACTCTTTTCTTTGCTTTCAAAGCTCCAAAATAAAATTGATGCACTCAAGGATTTCGATAAGACCTTCGAGGAAATGTCTGGAGCAACAGGCCAATTCAGTATTGCCGTTAAGGAATTCTCCGATTTCTTAGTTCAATTTGAAGAAAAACACTTGGTTTCACCTGAAAGGTTAGAAATTCTTGAAGGACGGCTAAGTGAAATTGAACACCTGAAAAGAAAATACGGCAACAGTACCTCAGAAATTCTTTCTTATTTAGACAAAGCTAAAGATGAATATCTTACACTCAGCATGAGCCAGGAAAAGCTTTCCGAATTAGAACAAAAGATGAAACAGGAGTTTTCCAAATATGTTGGGAAAGCCGAAGAACTTTCCCGTCTCAGAAAAACCGCTGCCCAGCAATTGGAACGGCTCATCGAAAAAGAAATCTATCATCTTGGGATGAAGAAAGCCAGGTTTCAAATACATATAGAATCCTCTATTCTTACCTTAGATACGATGGATAATATCAAAGACAGGGGCATCGACCATGTGGAATTCTTAATAAGCCCAAATCCTGGAGAAGAAGTCAAGCCGCTTCATAAAATCGCTTCAGGAGGAGAATTGTCCCGTATAATGCTTGCCTTAAAGACAATCGGGAAGGTGACAGAAAAAGGAAAGGCCCTAATCTTTGACGAAATCGATTCTGGAATTGGCGGAAAGACAGCCGAATCAGTTGCGCGTAAACTCAAAGAATTATCTGGCTACCACCAGGTCATTTGCATCACTCATCTTCCACAAATCGCTTCTTTTTCAACCCATCACTACAAAATCGAAAAAATAATAAAAAAAGGAAGAACGTTTACTGTTATAAAGAAGCTGAACTTTAATGAAAGAATCCATGAAATAGCACGTCTTACTGCAGGAAGCCATATCACTGAAACATCACTTAAAAACGCTAAAGAAATACTCTTACATAACTTAGGTTTGACACAACAAGATAAATCCTCGAAAAAGTCCGTATAATAATAAGTCTTTCAGGCACATCAAATATTCTATTTTTCCTATTGAATCTATAAAAGGAGCATCTCTATTTCTGTGACAGTTAATTATGAAGGTGCAATCTGTCATGGCGCCGGTTCCCTTCCATCCTTGCCAAGACCCTCCCACCCTCCACAATGGGCTCCAGATGGAGAGGAACCGTCGCCGCACTTCTCAATTAGGTCAGATGTTTCCCTCATCACGGAAATAGAGATGCTACATTTATAAGTAAATATTTGCTCAATGAGATTCTTTTTCTTATAATGGGGCCTCGGATAAGAGGAGGTGAATTGAATGAATAAATATTCAGATTTTCGTAGTGATACAGTGACTCGGCCTACTCCGAATATGAGAAAAGCCATGGGTGAGGCCATTGTTGGAGACGATGTGCTTGGAGATGACCCTACTGTCCAGAAACTGGAGGAAATGTCTGCTGGGATGATGGGGAAAGATGCAGCGGTATTTATGCCTTCTGGAACAATGGGGAATTCTGTGGCCATAAAGGTCTGGACAAGAGAACTGGAAGAGGTCATAGTTGAAGCAAGGTCTCATATTTATAATATGGAATCCACTCATATGACTTTTGTATCAAGAGTTTTGCCCAGGGTGCTTAATTCCAACAGGGGAGCCATGGATCCAGATGACATTGAAAAGAATATCCGTAAATCTTCTGTCCATATACCTGAAACATCCCTTATTTGTGTAGAAAATACCCATAATAATTGGAGTGGAGCAGTGGTCCCCTTAGATAATTTAAAAGAAATAAGAAAAATTGCAGATAAGCATGAAATAAAGGTCCATTTGGATGGAGCGCGTATTTTCAATGCAAGCCATGCATCCAAGATCCCTGTTAAAGACTATGCTGCTATTGCCGATTCTGTGATGTTTTGTTTATCAAAGGGCCTATCAGCTCCTATAGGTTCGATGCTCATAGGGCCAAGGGAATTTATAGACATGGCACGCCGAGTCCGTAAGGCATTGGGTGGTGGGATGCGTCAGGTTGGTATTTTAGCTGCTGCTGGGATTGTCGCTCTTACTGAAATGGTTGACAGGATTCAAGAAGACAATAAAAGGGCTAAGAAATTGGCATTAGGTATTGCTGATTTTCCTGGCATTGAACTTGAACCAGAATTTATACAGACGAACATTGTAATATTTGGCTTCAATCATCCGAGATTGACTGTTCCCGAGTTTCTAAATAGATTAAATGAATGCGGAATCCTGGCATTACAGGTCAGTAAAAACGAAATCCGTTTTGTCACGCATAAAGACGTGGATGACGAAGATGTTGATAGAGCAATATCTGCCTTCCGGGCAATATTAACATGAAATTATTGATTTGATTCTTCAAGATTTTCTGACACAATTTGTGCAATATCCAGAACTTGAATCGACTCTTTACCTTTATCTTTCAATCCATCGCTGAGCATTGTCTTACAAAAAGGACATGATGTAGCAACAATATCTGAATTTTTCTCGATGATTTCTTCTGTCCTCATATGATTGATGCGTGTTCCAGTGGATTCCTCTGTCCACATCAATCCACCGCCAGCTCCGCAGCAAAAACTGTGTTCCTTGTTGTTATCAAGCTCAATGGGCTTGTTTTTGCTCGAAACCTCCAATATGTATCGGGGTTCCTGGATGATAGAATTATGCCTGCCCAGATAGCATGAATCGTGATAGGTGATGGTTTTATTAAACTTTGATTTCAATGCCAGTTGGCCGCTTTTTATTAGGTCATTAATTAAGAGTACATGATGGATGACCTCTATATTTTTCAAGCTTTCCTTTTCTTCAAGTGATAGATTGGGAAGCAAATCAATTAATTTTGGATATTCATTTTTGAAAGTATTGTATCCATGAGGGCAAGCCACGATTATCTTCTTTACATTATATTTTTTGAATGTTTCTATATTTTCTCCTGCGAGCATCTGGAATAAGTATTCGTTTCCTAATCTCTTTGCCGAGTCTCCACAGCATTTTTCTTCAGTTCCAAGTATCGCGAAATCGATTGCTGCAGAATTAAGAATTTTGACTACTGATTGAGAGATTTTTTTACCATCATCATCAAAAGAACCAGAACATCCAACCCAGAATAAATATTCAGCGTCTGGATGGTCGCTTATTAACTTCACATTAAGGCCTTCGGTCCAGTTTGCTCTGTCTGCAAATCCGATTCCCCAAGGATTACTATTGGTTTCAATATTTCTGAAAAATGAGTTTAATTCAGATGGAAATTTTCCTTGCATAAGTACCTGGCTTTGTCTGAGGCCTACTATCTTTGGAATATGCTCTACTTCAACAGGACAAACATGCATGCAGCTTCCACAGGTTGTACAATTCCAGATTTCGTCTTTTGAAATAACGTCTGGAATCAGAGTACTGATGTCTTTCTCGTTAGAAATAATTTTTTCCCCTTCTTCTTTTATGTGTTCCCTCAAGTTAAAAAGTATCATCTTTGG
>DAOUSP010000064.1 GCA_030627155.1 Candidatus Aminicenantota bacterium | reverse complement strand
TTGGGAAGAGATAAGCATGCAAGCCCCATTCTATTTTTCCCTTTTCCTCACTTTTATATCAGGCATACTGCTTTTTTTTGTAAAAAAACGTAAGCTTCAATCTTAATAAACTAAAATCTAAGGATTCTTTGTAGAATCGACATCATTCTTCCTGGCCAACCTCCCCTCTTTCTTCTGCAGATAAGGTGGGATACCTGGTTTTAACATCTCGTAAATATCAGAAGGCGAGACTTTGTTTTTCTTTGCAATATCCTGGACCAGTTGGCTTCGCTCTCTTATATAAATCCCATTATGTTTCAACAAATCATTAGCTTTTTCAATTGGAATCCCAAGTTCTTTGATAAACCGTTCAAAACTCAATTTTTCGGGACGGACCAAGAATGGCTGGTTTCTATTCTCAGGCCAGGTATTTTTTAATGTATCACCAAAATTCATGATAGAACTAAAAGGGGGAATATTGACTAATACTCCTAAAAATATGCATATGGCAAGTAAAAAAGAGGTAATAAGCTCGACTCTCATTTTGAAATTCTGCTTTATTCTTTTTTTTACATAATTAAGAATTGCATTCCAGTTATTGTAAATATGAAACCCAGCAAACAACAAAAATACATACCCAAAAATCGTATGGACTGCTTCCCAGTTCTGTTTAGTAAGCCCCCAAAATTTCCAGTTTGTCCAGTTAGCGACCCGCCCCACTGGAGTGACATATAATACAATCCCAGAAATGGCTTCAATAAGAAAAGACCATAGAATACTTAAGGATATAAAGGCACGAAATTTGAATATTCTTCTTCCCATCTATGACTCCATGTAACTCAATTAAAAAAAATTGAATTAACAAGAAAATTAATAAGAATGCGATATCTTTTATGCTAAAGGCAAGCTTTATAAAATGTACTTACTTTTCGTCTTCTTCGGGTTTAATCCTGCCTTCTTTTATGGCACCCTCAATAATTTTCTTCTGCTGTTGATTAGGAACTTCCTCATAGTGCGAAAATTCCATTATGAACGATCCTCTGCCACCTGTTATTGATGTAAGTGTTGGCTCAAAATCCAACATCTCTGCCATAGGAACCTGGGCTTTGATTAGATGAAGACTTCCTTTTTGCTCCATGCCCTGAACCTTTCCCCGCCTTCCGTTAAGGGTTCCTATAATATCCCCCATATATGCCTCAGGGGTATATACTTCCACATTCATTATCGGTTCAAGTATTGTTGGCTTGGCAGCCTTCATGGCTTTCTTAAATGCCATAGATGCAGCAATTTTAAATGCGATATCAGAAGAATCAACATCATGATATGAACCATCATACAAAATCACTTTAAAGTCAACAACTGGATATCCTGAAACGACACCTTTTTTCCGGGCTTCCTGAATCCCCTTTTCAATAGAAGGAATATAATTCCTGGGAATAGCTCCTCCGAAAATTTTATCCTCAAATTCAAAATCCTTTCCTCGGGGCAAAGGTTCCATCTTAATTTTCACATCACCATATTGTCCTCGTCCTCCGGTCTGTTTCTTGTATTTACCCTGAACATCTGCCTTTCCTTTGATGGTTTCCTTGTATGAGATTCTAGGAGGCTTTAGGTCCACATTTACATTAAAGCGCTTCCTCAAACGTTCTGTAATAATCTCCACATGCAACTGTCCATTTCCTGATATAATCAATTCATTGGTTTCTGGGTCTCTCTCGATACGTGCTGTTGGATCTTCTTCTGTAATCCGATGAATTGCCTGTGAAATCCTGTCCTCATCTGCTCTCGTTTTCGGAGCAATGGCAAATGAAATAGAGGGCTCTGGGAATTTAATCTTATGAAATCTTGTTGAAGCTCCTTTATCACAAAGAGTATCTCCTGTTGAGGTGTTCTTCAATTTTGCTGTTGCCACAATATCGCCTGCCTTGGCCTGTCCAACAGGAACCTGCTCTTTTCCTTGTAGAAAAAACAATCCACCAAGCTTCTCATCGGTTTCTTTTGTGGAATTTTTGACAGTTGCGTCTGGGCTTGTTTTACCTGAAAAAATGCGCATTATAGAAATTCTTCCTGTATAAGGATCTGAAAGAGTTTTAAAGATAAACGCTGAATAGGGCTCGTCCAACAATGGCTTGACAATCCCTTCCTCTGTTGGGATTTCTGTCCTCTGAGCTGGAGAGGGCAAGAACTGGATTATGCCATCTAAAACATGCTGAACGCCGATATTTAACAATGCCGAAGTTATAAAGATAGGAAAGAATTGCCTATTAAGAATACTTTTTTGCATCCCGCGTATAAGTTCTTCTTGAGAAAGAAAGCCATTTTCAAAATATTTTTCCATCAGTTGCTCATCATTTTCTGCTATCATTTCAGAGAGTTCTTCAAATTTTTTCTCTACCTCATCCTTCAAGGCATCCGGGATGTTTCCTTCTTTAAACTTCCCGCTTTCGTTTTTTTCAAAAAAATAAGCTTTTTTTAATACCAAATCTACAACGCCAGAAAAATCCTTTTCTTCTCCAATAGGGATTTGAACAGGAACAGCCTGCCGTCCAAACGATTGATTAATTGATTCAATTGCTTGAGCGAAGTTTGCATTTTCTCTATCAAGTTTATTTATAATTATTATTCGAGGAAGATTAAATTCCTCAAGTATTTCCCAAACCTTTTCTGTCCCAACCTCCACACCAGCAACACTGCACACAAGCATTGCTCCTGCATCCACAGCTCTTAAACTCGCCCGGGTATCCCAGAGAAAATTTGTGTATCCCGGACAGTCCACAAGAGTTACTCTATGGCCTTTCCACTCCAAATGACAGGTAGCTGACTGGATTGAAATTTTCCTTTCAATCTCATCAGGATCATAATCTGTAATTGTGTTTCCTTTATCCACTTTTGTAAATCTTGTTGTAGCTTCAGCATCAAAAAGAAAAGTTGAAGCAAGAGAAGTTTTTCCAGATGATCCATGTCCAATTAGAGCAACATTTCTGATTTTATCTACAGGATAATCTTTCATCATAAAGCCTCCATTGAAATACTAATTTCTTTTTACAATAAACTTATGTGCCTCACTTCCGTAGAGAAATAAGTACGGATTATAATACACTAAAAAATCCTTTGGACTCAAGACAAAAAACACCTACTTACTCAATTGTTCCAAATATCCCTTTAAATCTTTAGGAAGAGGTGAGATAAATTCTAACTTTTCTTTTGTCTCTGGGTGAAAAAAACTGAGTCGATAAGCATGAAGAAACATCCGTGGACAACCTGCATCCTCTTTACGCCTGCCATAAAGCCTGTCCCCGACAATTGGATGGCCTGCTGCGGCTAAGTGGACTCGAATCTGATGAGTTCTTCCTGTGATTGGCTTTATTGCAAGTAGAGTAAAATCCTTATACCTTTTCGAAACAGAATAAAGTGTTATGGCCTCTCTTGGTTTTCTTGTCTTAACTGAAACCCTTTCTCCATGCTTTACGTGACGGCCTATTGCCCAACTTATTTGCCCTGATTCCTTGGATATTTTTCCCCAGACAAGACCATAGTATTCTTTTTCGACCTCTCTTTTTTTAAATTGCTTCTGAAGCTCTTTATACGCCTTGTTCGTCCTTGCTACAACAAGCAGCCCTGATGTATCTTTGTCAAGGCGATGAACAATCCCTGGTCTGTCCTCAGGCCCAACTCCTTTCAGGTCTGGAAGTTTATATAACAGCACATGAACCAGCGTATGTGTTGTTTGCTTTGCGCCAGGGTGCACTGGTATTCCGGATGGCTTTTCAATTACTGCCACATGTGAATCATAAAAGTAACAATGTAAAGGGATGTTTTTAGGAATGATTTTTTCAGGTTCCAAATCCATGTATTCTACAATGACTCTATCTCCTTCTCTTAGCTTGTAGCTCGGCTTTTTGATATCCTTATTAACTTGTACTTTCTGTTTTTCGACAAGTTTTTGAATCTGGGAACGGCTAATTTCTGAAATATGCTCTGCTAAAAAGCTATCAAGCCGCTGGTTAATTCCATATTCTTTTGTTATCAGGAATTCTTTTTTAGGCACGGTTTCTTTTTTTAAAAATAAAGTACAAAGCAAATCCGCATATTATTCCAACTATGCAGAATACCTGGGGAAATGACATTCTCAAATACGGCGATGCCCCATGAATCAAATATGTGTTATATGCATGGTCTCCCCTGTAAAATTCCGTAAAAAACCTTATGATAGAATAATTGATTATATATAAAGAAAAGACCTGCCCATCAAATTTCTTCTTTCTCAAGATTATGAAAAGAATAAAAAAATTTAAAAAATTCAGGAACGACTCATAAATTTGCACCGGATGAAGTAAAATTCCAACAGGTATGCCTGTTAAATTATGTGCATATTCACTGTGAAACGTAACACCCCATGGAACAGTACATTCACGGCCAAAACAACATCCTGCACTGAAGCAGCCAATTCGGCCAAATCCATGACCTAAAGCAATTGCTGGCCCTGCGATATCAGCCACTTTCCAGGTTGGGATTTTATGCTTATGCATATACCATAGAGCAAAAATAACCCCGCATGCTAACCCTCCCTGAAAAACTCCGCCAGAGCGAGCTAAACTCAGGAGTTCCCCAGGATTTTCCATATAATAGGAATAACTTCCAAAAAAAAGGACTGCCTTTGCTCCGACTAAAGAAATAATGATTGTAAAAAAAGCCATATCGATGATGCGGGATGCATCAAGAGTAAACTTTTTTGCTTGAACAAAGAGAAACCAAATGCCAAACGCCACCCCTAAAGCCAGCATGAAACCATATGTATGAATAGCAAGTGGCCCAATTTTCAAGATGACTGGCAACATTTTTTACTCCCTTTGAAAAAGAAAATATAACACAGAATTATTGCGCCGATAGTGATACATGAATCTGCTAAATTGAAATTTGGCCAATGCGATCCTTTTATGTAAAAATCCAAGAAATCTATCACGTATCCTCTTATTATTCTATCCGACAAATTTCCAAGCGCTCCAGCAAGAATAAGCGTAAGTGAAAACTTCAGAAGTTTTTCTGACAGAGGCGTATTTAAAAAATAATAGATCACAAAGCCGAATGCTGCAACCGATGCGATCGGCAGAAGAATATGAACTGCAGGGTTTTCAGCTTGGGAAAAAAACCCGAAAATAGCGCCTTTGTTTTGAATATGTGTAATGTTAAAGAAACCTGGAATAATACGCACATAGGAGTTTAGTCTAATGGAACTTGCAATAATATTCTTTGTCAATTGGTCAAGACAAAACAAAGAAAGAATCAATATAAAGTATAAAGATTGGCGTTTCATTGGTTGATTGCCTTCAATACTTCCTCGCAGCGTTTGCAGAAATTAGGATATTCAGTATTTGTCCCTACATAAGGAGAAAAATTCCAGCATCTCAAACATTTCTTTTCTGCGGCCTTGTTGATTTCCACCTTTAATTCCTCACCTTCATACGGCTCAATAGAAACTTCAGATGTAATAAAGAGCGAAGCCAGGATTGGTTCATATTTTTTTAAAAGTTCCTCATATGAAGAAGGGGTTCTGATGAGGACTTTTGCTTCAAGAGAATTTCCTATTTCTTTGTTTTCCCTGGCTACTTCTAATGCTTTTAAAATTTCATCCCTGATTATAATCAATTTTTCCCAGTCTTCAATAAGCTCTGGTTCAAGACGTCCTTCTTTGAAAGAAGGGAAGAGTTCAAGATGAACCGATTCGCACTTTCCTTGAAAATCTGGCATCTCAATCCAAGCTTCTTCTGTAGTAAAAGGCAATATTGGAGCCATTAAAATCAAACTATTCTTTAAAAGATAAAATAGAGTTGTCTGCGCCGACCTTCTTATTTGTGATACTTTCCCAGAACAATACAGTCTATCCTTACATACATCCAGATAGAAGGAGCTCAGGTCTACTGTAAAGAAATTGTAAATCGAGTGAAATACAACATGGTATTCATAATTATCATAAGCTTTAAGCACTTTTTCAGTAACCTGGGCACATTTTTCCAAAATCCAGCGGTCTAATGGCTCCATTTGTTCATTTGAAACTATGTCTTTATCAGGCAAAAAATCAAAGAGGTTCCCAAGAATAAAGCGCCATGTGTTACGGATTTTACGGTACGCCTCCACCAGCCGCTGGAGTGTTTCTTTCCCCAAGCGTATATCCTCTTTGTAATCCAACATTGCTACCCAAAGCCGCAGTATCTCGGCTCCATTTTCATCAATGATTTCATTGGGTTCAATATAATTTCCCAATGATTTTGACATTGCTCTTCCCTGCTCATCAAGGACAAACCCATGAGTGATAACAGTCTTGTAGGGAGAGGCATTCTTTGCTGCTACTCCAACAATCAGAGAGCTGTTGAACCAGCCTCTGTACTGGTCATGACCTTCAATATAAATATCGGCAGGCCAAGGCAAATCTGTTCTTTTACCTAAAACATTATGGCTTGCTCCTGATTCGAACCAGACATCAAGGATGTTATTTTCTTTGTTAAATGTTTTAGAGCCACAATCATGACATTTTGTTCCTGGAGGTAAGAGACTTTCAGGAGACTTTGTAAACCATGCATTGGCACCTTCTTTTGAGAATATGTCAGCAACCCAGAGGACAATCTTCTCATTAGCAATAATCGAACCACACTCATGACAATAAAACGCAGGAATAGGCACACCCCAAGTTCTTTGCCTCGATATACACCAATCAGGCCTGGCGACCATCATGTTGGCAATTCTTTCTTCGCCCCAAGAGGGTATCCAGCATGCTTTTTTTATTTCTTCTAAAACTTTTCCCCTCAAATCATTTTTGTCCATTGAAATAAACCACTGTGATGTGGCCCTAAAAATCACAGGGTTTTTACAGCGCCAGCAATGAGGATACGAATGGGTGATTTCATCTGACTTCAGAAGCATCCCTTGCCTTCGCATGTCTTCCATGATAACTTCATTGGCATCGAATACATCCATCCCGGCATACCGTTCCACCTGGGGAATGAATTTACCTTCACTGTCTACAGGTGT
>DAOUSP010000237.1 GCA_030627155.1 Candidatus Aminicenantota bacterium | reverse complement strand
GTGTAGAATGTGCCGACTGTTCCACGTGCTACTCCTAATTCCTCCACAAGAGTAGGAGCAATCGCTCCAACAATGTCGTATGCAAAATAGCTTCCAAAGGAAAGTGAGGCAACAAAGATCAAAACAGTGAAGCGGTACAAGGATTTTGTTGGGTAGAAAATTCCCACCGGTTCATCGGTTATATCAATCATTGGTATTTATCCTTTTTGTATAAATATAAGAGTTAGGAATGCACTCTCCCAGAGTTTAAAAATAGTTAAAGCCGGAATTTCCTTTTTCTGTTTTCAATGACTTTCACTTTTTATTTATTCGATTGAGTTTAAGAACTCTATGGCTTATATCACAGGAAAAAATTGAAGTCAAAAGCGCAATAAGTTATGATAGATTTTCTATAAAATATTCTATAAGAGAGAGTTTTATGATTGAAAGCGTTATTTCGGATTTAGGGAAAGTAATAATTTTCTTTGAAAATCAGATTTTCTTCGAAAAAATGTCAAGATTCTGTCCTTTATCGCCAGAAGAAATCGAAGAAGAGGCACTCAAGCATTTCGAGCTAATCATTTATTTTGATACAGGGAAAATAACGCCTGAAGAATTTTATGAGAGTATTAAAAAAATTCTGAAAGCTGATTTGGATTATTCGAAGTTTTATGAAATTTACAATGATGTCTTTTCCCTCAACCCTCCGGTCTTAAAGATTATGAAGCAGTTGAAGTCAAAACACAGGCTTGTTCTCCTGTCAAATACAGATGTGATGCGCTTTGGCTTTGTCAAGAGGAAATTCCCTGAAATCCTTATTTTTGACGCTTATGTTTTATCCTATGAAGTTGGCTTAATGAAACCTCATCCAAACATATACATAGAGGCGCTGAAAAAAGTGCAGTCAAAGCCAGAAGAGGCTGTTTTTATCGATGACAGGGAAGAGAATGTTCAGGCAGCGTTTGAGCTTGGCATCCAGGCAGTACACTTTAAACCTGAGACCGATTTGGCGCTCGAATTAAAAAAACTGGGCCTTTCTTTCTGAAGTTTACTTTAAATATTTTGCATTTATAAATTTTTTTTATTACACTTCATGTGAAAAAAAAATAATGTTAAATACTAACGCAGAGGAATAATGTCTTTTATTAGAAGCATTGATTCAACAGGTTATGAAGTTTTAATTTCTTTGACATTGGCAAGTGTTATTGCCCAATTAATTAAAATAATTGCAGATTCGATAAAAAAGAAGTCATTGAATCTTTCACTCTTGTTTTCAACCGGGGGAATGCCGTCCAGCCATTCTTCAACAGTTTGCGCAATGGCAACATCTATTGGATTGATTGAAGGATGGAATTCAACACTTTTTGCGTTTAGTGTCTGTTTTGCA
The DNA here is from genome assembly GCA_030627155.1 of Candidatus Aminicenantota bacterium. Classification (GTDB taxonomy): domain Bacteria; phylum Acidobacteriota; class Aminicenantia; order Aminicenantales; family Aminicenantaceae; genus Kmv29. The sequence continues at coordinate 1,239 of DAOUSP010000237.1, read as the reverse complement.
TTCATTATTATGTATGACTCTGCAGGGGTTAGAGGGGCTGTCAGCAGACAGGCGATTGTTTTAAATCAAATTATTCAAGAGCTTCTGTCGTCTGAGCATAAATTCAATAAAATAAGATTGAAAGAACTATTAGGGCACACTCCTAAGGAAGTTTTTGTAGGCGCATTTTTAGGGATAGCTGTAAGTTTGCTTATAAGATTTATAATCGCCTCTTCAAATTAAAGAGTCTTACACTTACTCATTGCCCATTTCTGCTGGTATTTAACCTGGATTATTCACGAATCTAAAAAGTATCGGCAGTTTTTATGAATAATTCAGGTTATATGTCTTTTGCGATAAGCAGTGTCTTAGGGTCAAGCTTTAGGGGCAGTTCCCCAGGTGGAGGGAAATTATGATTTTTTACAAGATGAAGCCTCACATGATCGTCTTTAAAACTTAGCGTTATCAACACAGCGATCTCTTCCAAAAACCTTTTAAGCTCATGCGGAATCCCCTGTTCATCAAAGAGTGGCTCATCGCCTTTAAGAGACGCACTGAACCACACTTCAAGGCCAGTTCTGCTAGCAAATTCCCTGAATTTCCTTAGATCTTCTGGAAATGATTGTGAAAAATCATATCCATCGACAATAACCGTGTCTGCTGTAAATTTACCATGTTCAATCATTGCTTCAATGCTTTTCAACACCTGTTCTGTCCTTGCAGCGTCCTGATTGAAGTTCATTATCACACGGTTCTTTATGATATCATCGTAGACTTCCATAGCTGAGACAAGCTGTCTGTTTTTTGCTATCTCTTTAAAGATATCTTCGTACCACTTGATTATATAATCGACACGGCTTGAGTATGAAACATGTATTAAAGATTTTCCCTGCAACAATTTATCTGTCGCGATATGGACGAGGCAGGCAGTTTTCCCTACTCCCTTGCGGGAGGCCAGTACTGCGATATTTCCTTTCAACAAGCCTTCTTTAAGGGACTTCTCCAGAACCCTCAAGGGGCTTCTTTTTATGAGCTCTGTTTTTATCATGTTTTAATGCTCCTCTGTTTATTTTGAGGATTCCTTTTTCCGCATTTCCTCATATTTAGCTATTAGCTCTTCTGAGACATTGGCAGGAACCTTACCGTATTTAAGGAATTCCATGGTAAACTCTGCCTTACCCTGGGTTAATGAGCGGAGGGTTGTGGAATAGCCGAACATCTCGCTTAATGGGACTTCGGCTTCAACCTGGGTGAAGGTGC
>DAOUSP010000150.1 GCA_030627155.1 Candidatus Aminicenantota bacterium | reverse complement strand
TGTACAGCCATCAGTTCATCATAAACAAATACTCGCATATCGGCATCCTATCAAACCTGGGGCTTCTTACCACATTTTTCATTCAAATTCTCCTTGCCACTTTTGCCCATAGATTTGAATACAAGCATCTTCTTCTTTTTAGCTTGTGCGGCCTTTCGGGTTCTCTTGCTCTGCTTACTTTTTCACAGAACTTTCTGACGCTTATAGCAACTTATCTAATGATGAGAGTGTTTGCGAGCTTCTATCATCCAATTGGTGTTGCAACAGTGTCTAAAACCTATGCTGGAAAGATGCTTGATTTTGCCATAGGCATTCAAAACGGGTCAGGAAACCTCGGAGTTTTTTTTGCTTTTATGACTGTAGGGTTTTTAGCACAAAATTTTGGCTGGAAAACTCCTCTTTATGCTTGGGCATCCATGATTCTATGCATCGGCTTCGTGGGATTTCTTTCGGTCAGAAATGTCTCAACAAAAAGCGAAGGGTTCCCAAAGCCTGATTTTTCTTACTGGAAAAATTCTTTAAAAGGAATGAAATATTTTATTCTTGGAATATTCTTTGGCGGCGCATGCTGGGCAACTACTGTTTATTATGCTCCATCTCTTTTCAACCATAAATTCCTCGTTCCTCTTGGAAGTACAGGAGTCTTTCTTGCTTCATGGATCGGCATTGGAACAATTGTAACATATGTTTTTGGCTACTTAAGCAGGCAATTTGGGCGAGCGAGACTTACTCAGTGGAGTCTTGTCGGTTCCACGATCTTTTGTTTTCTTTTAGGGATAGCTCCTTCACAAATTCTTGCGCTTATCAGCCTTTTCTTCTTTGGTGCCTTTATTTTTATCATATATCCTGCATTCCAATCTTTTGTGGGAGAGGAGATTTCAGCAAAAAATCAAATCCACGCTTTCAGTATTGTAGCAAACGTTCAAATGCTCTCAGGAGCAATTGTTGTTTTCATTGCAGGATTTCTTTCAGATAAATTTGGCATTCATTCACCGTTTTTATTACTGTCGTTTATTGGAGCTTTGATATCCATCTATTATTTGGTAAGGTCCTCAAAGCTTGTTTTAAATTCAAACTTAAATAGTTCAAAATGAATTTAACCAGGATTCAATAAGTTGTTGTGTTTGCTCTTGAAACTTTAAAGTAAAAAGTCTGCGGGAGTTCACTCATAAGAAAGCGTACTTTTCGAATAAACAGCAGGAAAAAACTATAGATTAACTCTATCTTTACTTTTCTTTTTCAAGAAGCCAGACTAAAATTGTGTGTTCCCCTTCAAGGATTTTAACCTTTAAAGATTTTCCGTCAAAGACTTTTTTTATCTGATCATCGATACGAAGCTGGTATTTTCCTTTTGTAAGAAAATAAATCTTAACATCCCTTTTAGATAATGTTTTTATTTCAAACGATACTTCATTTTCTGAATAAAGGAATTGGCGGAAAACAGCACCTCCGTCTGCTTTGATGATATCTCTCCCCTCCTCTGTTAATTTCATTTCCGAGGGTGAGATTTTCAGGTCATAATGCCTTCCCTGGATAGAGGCCCGGGAGAGCCTCCCTTTCTTTTCGGGTTTTAGCATTCCAAAGCGAAATCCTTCTAAAGGTGTAAAATCTAAATACTCCTCAATTGCAATCAAAGCGAATAGAGGCCCCCAGCTTTGGTATCTTTGGCCACCAGCTTCTCCAGTTCGAGAGTCGAAGTTTTCAGGACAAAGCTGATAATTTTTCCAAGTGCGAAGAAATAAGGACGAACTTTTTTCTGCAAATTCATATGCGACAGCATCAAACCCATAAGCTTTTAATCCGTGGTAAATTAAATAGTTTGTAGGAGGCCAAATAGTCCCTCTCCAGTATTGCTGATCTTTGAAGGCTGGATCATCACGCGAAATTGTGGGGATAACATAATCTCCCCAGAATTCTTTAGGGTTAAGAAGATGTTTTACTATTCGTGTTGCTCTTTTTGAATCTGGAATTCCTGCAAGAAGAGGATAAAAATTGGATGCAGCTTTTCTCTTTGAAAACCTTCCATCCCAATGCCTGTCAAAATAAAACCCCTCCTTTTCGTTCCAAAGAAGACTGTTTACAAGTTCCTTGATTGTGTTGTATTCATTTAAATAGAAATAATAATCTTCCAGTTTATCAATGGATTTAGATATTTGAGCAAGGCACCACGCATCCAGGGCATAAAGAGAATTTAAATCTAAGCAATTCATCGTCAATGTTCCTGTGGAGTCATCAAAAGAAGCATCATCCCAGTTAGGCAGATCATCTTGGCCAGATTCCCACATCGCACGTGTTTTTCCTGGGACATCTTTTTCCCATGGAGGAACATTTTTGGTTAAAAGTTCTTTATCCGAGCCCCATTCCAATAGGCCATCTCCATTTCCGTCTCTACGTACCTGGCCGTTCGCTTTTCTTGTTTTCCAGAATGAATGCCATTTTTTAAGATATGGATACGCGTGTTCTAATATTTCTATGTCTCCAATTTTCTGAAAGAGTTTTAATGTAACATAAGCGCCTACAGGCGGCTGAGATCTGTCAGTGGTCCCTCCGAATCTTCCTCTCCAGTTTGGTATATTTCCATTGGGATATTGTGTTTCTAATACTGCTTTTAAAATATCTTTAGCATGTCTTGTGCTCTCTAAGGAAACTTCCAAAGCATTAAAAAAAGAATCCCATTCGAATATAGTCCAGTGGTCTGAATTACCATCTGGCTTAGGGAAAATCCATCTCCTTCCTGCTGGTGTATAGAATCTATGATAACCGGGCTGGTAAAGAGTCATCCAGAAAAGATTGTTTGTTATGGCTTTAGGCGCACCTTCATGAAAACCTTTAATCTTAACTCGCTTTTTTTGATATCTTTCTTCTTCCTCTTTAAGAATGCGTTCAATTGTTTTTTCATTTTTATAGCGATAGATGTGGTTTTTCAATATTCTTTCATCTTCATCGACACCAGCAACAAAATAAACCACATTCTTTTTTTCCATAGGGAATAATATGCATAGTTCATTTTCAGATGTTCTGGAAACAAGTTCTCCTTTTTTACTAGTCCACATCAAGTATTGAAATTTCTTTGAAACTCCACTCTCCCCTTTTATATGGCCATCGGAAAGAAGTTTGTAAACACCATCAAACTCCCATGGGAAATACTGGATAAGCTGCACCTCTATATATTTTGGAGCGCTTATCTTGCCTATAACCGTCTTTTCATCCTGGCGCGACCATTCAAAAGTAAGGGTATCAGATTCTTGCGAAGGTTTTTTCAAGATAGGAGTCTCTTTCCCTTTTTTAAATGGAAGGCTTAAATCCATTTTTAATCTGGAATACTGGCCATCTGGCGCATGTGGGCCCACTTCAGAAATTAGATAAAAAAGATCTATTCCATCAGCGATTTCCTTGTCTCTTTTTACTCTGATTCTAAAAGCAAATAGACTATCTTTATAAGGGGCTAAGACCAGTCCGCACCAAGCTTTTGCATCTAAGGCTCCAATATAAACATCCTTCCATGGATAAAGAATCTCAGAAGAAAGCCCTGTATACAGGAAAGTGATGCACAAAAGGCACAAGAAAATTTTCTTCGTCAAAATAACTACACGTTTCATCTTCCTGTATTTTTTATTTAAGCAATAAATTTATATAAGAAATATAATTAAATATACTCAAAAAGCCAAGTATTTCTGAATATTTTTTTGTTTTAATTTAAAATATGTAATTGATATCAGGGGTTAAATGGATGATTTAACTCGGCAATCCATTTTTTACATAGAAAGTAACAGCCTCAATGAATAGATCCAAGTCTCGTAGAGGAGTGTAAATACTCGGAGTCACACGAATTCCAGTAATATCTTCACCATTCTTTGTTTGAGCAGGAACAGTTGATGTTTTTTTATCTATATAATTTCATAGTTAAAGTGTCAATTCATCTTGACAAGGAAAGACCCAGAAATGGCATTTTTTTTGATTTACCATAATAGAATTTTTTAGTATAATTGTTAAAGTTAATTTCTTGATTTTCAAGAAGGAGGTTTTAATGCGAAAAACATTTTTTTTCAGTCTTATGATCCTACTGTTTATGCCGCTTGCATGGGGAAAAGTAGGAGACATCTTAAAAGTTCTTCAAACACCTGG
>DAOUSP010000023.1 GCA_030627155.1 Candidatus Aminicenantota bacterium | reverse complement strand
GAGCCCATTGTGGAGCGTGGAGGGTTTTGGCAACGATGACGGGGAACCGGCGCTGTAACAGATTACACGCTCATAATTAACTGTCACGGAAACAGAGATGCTTCCTCGCCTACTTTATTAAACCAGACAATTTCACTGAGTTTTTTTCTCTTTTTCTCTTTTGATGGCTTCTTCTCATAATATCCCATTGAAATAAGTGAGACTACCTTATATTTGCGTGGAAGCTTAAAAAATTTTCTTGCCTTCCTCATATTGAACCAGCCAATCCAGCACGTTCCTATACCAAGCTCCTCTGCTTGAAGTACAATGTGCTCGCCAGCGATTCCAATATCAATTAAATGGAAATGAATCTTTTGTATTTGCTTCCCAAGCTGGTTTGCCAAAATGTCCGGCCTGGAAAGGATAATAATAAGCACTGGAGCTTTAGTAGCAAACCGTGAAGGGAAATAAATTCCTGAAAACACTTCACTTGCAAATCTTTCTTTTATTTCAGGGTCATCTATAATGACAAACCTCCACGGTTGAACGTTGTCCGCAGATGGTGCGAGCCGCGCTGCTTCTATACATTTTAGTATTTTTTCTCTCTCCACAGGCATTTGGATATAGCGTCGAATGCTTCTTCGGCCTTTAACAAGCTTTTCAAAAGGTGTCAGTGTTTTACTTTTATTCTCATTCATTTTTTACTCCGTTTGCATGAAGCTTCTTTATTCTATTTTATCTAAAAAAGACTATCACTCTTATTATCGAATTTCAATTGAAACCCGCAGTCATAATGTCCTTGAACTTTTTTTTCTTAATTGATATAGTCTTTCCAGTATGTTTTTCACTAAGTAAGGAGGATTTAATGAAAAAATTCGCATTATGGTTGGCTGTCTGCGTACTCATTCTATTCTTATTTGTTGCCTGTGCGAAAAAGACCACGGCTCCAAAAGCCGGCTCAGCTACATCTGAAGATATGTTACGTCTTTTCCCTGAAGACACTAATGCTACATTTTTTGTCGATTTTCACCGTGCAATGAATTTAGAAGCTACAGAGAAGGCAATCAAAGAACACGAGAATTATCAAAAATACCAAGAATTTATTGAGAAAAGCGGGATTGATCCACAAAAAGACATCTACTTTATCTGTGGCGCAATCTTAGGTGACATCACTAAGGGAGAAAAAAACGGAGCTGCAATCATCAATCTAAAATACGATAAAGACCAATTGCTTTCGCTTATTCAAGAGCAAGCTGAAAAGGGAGAAGAAACCAAAGAGCCATTGTTTACAATAGAAGAATATGTCGGCTTTTCCATTTATTCTATTGGCGAGAATGAACATGAAGGAAGTTTTTCATTCCTTAATGATTCAAACATCGTTTTAGGAACTTCGGGCGGAATAAAATCTGTCATAGATGTTCTCAATAACAATAAAAAGGACCTTTTTGCCAATAAAGCCTTAGCCTCACTTCTTAAAAACACAAATAAAGAAGCAATCTTTTGGGGGTCAGGGATTCTCCCTCCAGGAGTCATGGATAATATCGCATCAGAAAACCCAATGCTCAGCAACTTGAGCTCCATCAGCGCCGGGTCAATTTATTTTGACTATAAAAACAACAATATAATTGGAGAGATAAATCTGTTGACCGAAGATGATACAAAGAACCAACAATTAGCAGATTTTCTTACTGGAATTAAAGCAATGGGTTCCATGGCTGCAGCAGAAAAGCCAGAAATCAGCCAATTGATTGATAAAATAGAAATTTCAGCTGGCGCAGACTATGTCAAAATTTTTACTAGAATCCCAGAAGAACTGGCAACTAATCTAAAAGAAGCACTAAAAAAAGAAGAGAAATAAAGCAGCTGAAGCTATTTAATCATCCAGAATATATTCTTTTAAAGAGAAAACTACACATGAGAGGACAAGGAATATTCCTGTTATCAGTAACAGCATAAAGATTGACATTCCAGGTGAACTTGGCTCTAAACGAAAGAGAAGAAAAGAAAACCTTCCTCCTGAGGAAGGAGGCAGAAGGGATTTAAGATAATGAACAATGGCAAAGCGCTGTGTTGACCCTGGAAAATATTGAACCACATTTTCCCATCCAAAGCTGAAAATAAGTCCAAAAAGGATAGATCTTTTCAGAAAAGTCCCAATAAACATAAAAAAAGACGAATAACATAGAATCCCAAGAGTCAGAACAGCCATATATCTCAAGAGGATTTTATATCTTGAAAAATCAAGCAAATTATCCACATTAAGAATAACAAACGAAAAAATCACCCCTACTGCGACCATTAAAATTACTATTAAAGTATATGCACTGTATTTTCCCAAAATAAATGCAGGTTTTGGAATCGGTCGCGTGACTAAATAAGTCAAGGTTTTTCCTTCTACTTCTTCCGAGCACACAGATGTTCCGAAAAAAAGAGCCAAAATAAGAATGAGAAATTGCAAATAAAAAACCATTATCATATTTGAAAAAATGAAGGTTCCCTCGATTTGTCTTCCATTAGAAAATACTTGTGAAAATTTTATGATTAGAGACATTAAAACAGGCAGAAAACTTATCAAATAAAATATTTTTGTTTTCTTTGTTTTTAAACCAAGTCTAAGGAAAAAAGAAAAAACATTCCTCCCAGAAGTAAAAAAGAAAGTTATTTTTTCTTTTATCTTCATATCCATATTATTTTCCAATCAAATAGTCGAAGACTGCTTGAAGATTATCATCTGGAGATGTGATTTCATCTACCTTTATATTGTTTTCTATAAGCACAGACGGTAACTGACTGAAAAACTTATCCCTGTTGTTAGTCTCTACTAAAAGAGAATTGCTGGCTATGGCAAAATGAACCTTCAAAACATAGTTTTCATGAATAAACTTTGAAGCAAGCTCTCGTGGGTGGCTGCATTTAATCGAAATTATATGAGGGTGAGTATCAATCAAATCTCTTATGTAGTGAATATTGCCTTGAGCAAAAATTTTTCCCTGATGAATCAGTATTATTTTCTTGGTCATTGCCTCGATTTCTGGAAGCACATGGCTTGAAACAATAATGGTTTTACCCTCTCTTTGATAAGTTTTAATAAGACGGATGATCTTCCTTCTGCCAAGAGGGTCAAGCCCATTTAAAGGTTCATCCAGAATCATAATCTCAGGGTCATGAGCAATCACTTGAGCGAATTTCAAGCGTTGTCTCATCCCCTTGCTGTAAGATCGAATGACCCTGTTTTTATCATCTGATAACTCAACGATTTCTAAAGCTTCCTGCGCCTTTCGTTCTGCTTCATCATTTGAAAAATTGTGTAACTTCAAAAGGTTTGTAAGAAACTGCCATCCAGTCAATTCATCGTAGAAACAATCCTGCTCCGGGCAAAATCCGATAATAGAAAACAGCGAATAATTATTTCGGACTTTCTTGCCTTTAATTTTTACTGTCCCGATATTTGGCTTTAATTGCCCTGTAATCAGTCTTAAGAAAGTTGACTTCCCTGCACCATTTGGCCCTAAAAGACCTGTAATACCAGACTCTATCTGCAAAGTAACATCACTCAATCCAAGAACATTTCCATACCATTTGGAAAGATTTTTAGTCTCGATTATAGGCATTATTTTACTATCTCAACTCCCCTTATTCTTTTATTCAAAATAATACCTGCTACGACGCAAATGAATAATAAAACAAGAAAAGAATATATCCATGGCACAGGTAACGGCCTGTTCTGATTAAAGATGTATGCTCCTATCTGCTTAATATTGCATTTAATTGACAGTAGAGAAAAATAATAATTGTGAAAATTTTCATATAAAATACCATAAAGTATATCTGAAAAAACATACAGGCCAAATATTAAAACAGTCACATATCTTCTGTTTTTACTTAAAGAAGAAAGAAAAAGAGTATAAAAAGAAAAAAAAGCTATTAATATCAATGAATACCCGAATATCGATAAGATTAGCCACGGATAATCTATTAAAAACTTAAAGCTTCCTGAAAAGATAAGTTTCATAATGAAGAAAACAACACCTGGAATAATGGTCACGATAAACATAAAGAACACAATTACAGATGCTTTTCCAAAAATATAATCTTTCTTACTTAATGGCCTAGAGAAATACAACTGTAAGGCATTGTATTTCAAATCATCCGAAATCAGACCAGCCCCTGCAAACACCATAATCATAACAATCATAAACAGGATAAAATCATTTGTATAATAAGATTTAAAGTATGCGGGAGTGATTTTAATAAATGGCGCCGATTCTGAAATCATAAATCGGAAATCTTCTAACCTTTCAGAAAGATAAATCCCGGCAAGATAGATAATGGCCGGGATAAGAGTCATAGAAAATAAAAATTTGAAATACTTTTTTTTAAAAGCAAGCTTAATGCCTAATCTGGTTATAGGGAACCATGGAAATCTTTTTTCCTGCAATTTTCCATCCCAGTGCGCATAACCTTTTTCTTTGATTGTCATCCTTCAATCCCCACTGCTTTTGCAAATAAGTCTTCAAGAGAAGTCTGGCTTTTCATAAAATATCTAATCTGGACTCTCTCTTCTACTGCCAGTCTGAATATTTCCTGAGAATTCATTTCTGGAGGCATGTAAACTTTCCAAATACCGTCATCTAAGTAGTCAACTTTACACTGCATTTCTTGTAATTTCCTAAAATATTCAGCTGACTCCCCTTTTATTTTCATCTCATAAAGATTATATCTAATCTGTTTGAGGACATTCATTTCTCCTTCTGTAACAATTCGGCCTTTGTTTAGTATCACAACATGGGAGCAAGTAGCTTCTATGTCTGAAAGAATATGAGAAGAAATCAAAACCTGGATATCTTTCTTCGAAGAAATATCCATTATAAGCTCTAAAATTTCCTTGCGGCCATGAGGGTCTAATCCGCTTGAGGGTTCGTCCAAAAATATTAGTTTTGGGTCATGAACAATCGCCTGGGCTAATTTAAGTCTTTGCCTCATTCCTCTCGAATAAGTCTCCAGCATCCGGTAACGACTCTCTTCAAGCCCAACATAAAAAAGAACCTCATGGGCTCGCTTCATAGCTTCCTGGTGAGGCATTCCAGAAAGTTCTCCAAGATAACAGGTGAAAGACACTGCATCCATTCCAGGAATAGCACAATCATCTTCTGGCATATAGCCCACATACCTTCGGATCATATGCTGCTGTGTTTTTATGTCATACCCCAGAATGCGGCCCTCTCCTCTATGAGGGTAAAGAAAACCGAGAAGGATTCTAATAAGAGTGCTTTTTCCGGCTCCATTAGGGCCTAAAAGCCCAATTGCCCCTTTTGGCAGATTTAGATTTATCCCATCAAGTGCTTTTATCTTTCCATACCAGAAATGAATGTCTTTAACTTCGATACTCATTAGTCTTTATAATAATTTAACCTTTGTTAATAAAAAATACGAAATATTTTCAAAAAAGTTCCCATAAAAATCAAGCTCTGTGAAGTTCTGACCTTTTCAAGTTTGAATTTTCACTCCATCACCATACACTAATGCACGGTATGTCTTTTCAGTTCTATCCCAATTGTCTTCTCTATCTAAAGCCCAATACCTGCCAATGACTGTTGAAACACGTCCTAGAGAAAGCAAACGGCACATTTCCTCCACTTTTGAAACATAAATAGCACCGCTTTCGGGTTTCTCTCCTCGCCGCCCAATCAATGCATGAACATACACACGCTTTAAGCCCATTTCTTTAGCCATCCGTAGAAGAGCAAAAAGATGGCTAATCGACCCATGAGAACTATAATGAGATACAATACCAAGAAGATGAAGCGCCCGATGTTCTTTCGCAGCGTTTTCCATCGTCCACCGGAAGGCTTCATTTCTATAAAATTCTCCAATCTTAATCGCTTCATCAATCCTGACCCTGTCTAAAAGGATGCGTCTTCCAGCGCCAAGGTGTAGATGTCCGGCTTCAGAATTGCCAACAGTTTCCTCAGGCATTCCCACAGCATCTCCAGAGGATTTAAGAACAGCATGAGGGAACTGTACCCACAAGTTGTCAAAATTAGGGGTCTTTGCCAATGCTATCATGTTCCCATGGTTTTCTTTTCTTATCCCCCATCCATCTAAAATAAGAACCACGAGCTTTTCTTTTGGGGTGGCCTTACCGGCTTTATTTTTCAGTAAGCTAGTCCCTGTCATTTCCAGTGGCTTTTTAATCCCTAATATATCAAGTAGAGTTGGCGCTACATCAGTAAGCTCCCCTTCTCTCTCCAAATCAGGAATTTGAATAGAAGTCGATGAAAAATCAGCAATGATAAATGGAACAGGGTTTTTAGTATGGCCAGTATCAATTGTGCCGTCTGGATAATACCATTCTTCCACAGTACCATGGTCTGCAGTCACAACAAGTGTTGCCTTGTGCTTGGAACATGCTTCTATTACTTTCCCGAGTTCGTGATCCACTGCCTCTATTGCTTTTAAAACAGCCCCTTGATTTTCTATGTGGCCAACAACATCAACATTTGCAAAATTGGCCACAATCACAGGATAAGCAGGGTCTTTAATTTTGTCTAAAATCTCTTCTGTGACCTTTTCTGCACTCATTTCTGGAACAATATCATATGAAGCCACATTCTGCGGTGACTGGACAACAATCCGTTCTTCATTTTGGAAAGTGCCATCTTTTCTACCGTTCATGAAAAATCCAACATGCACGGCTTTCTCGGACTCAGATATCTTTACAATCTTGTTTCCCGCATTGGACACGACTTCTGTAAAAGTATTTTTCACAGGACACTCTGGAGGAAAAGCCACTTTTACAGGAAGATGAGAGTTATATTCTATCATTGTCACGAAATTTAACCGCAAATTCTGAACCGGAAAGTGGTTAAAACCTTCTACAGTAAGGCATTTTGTTAATTGAATCTCTCTTTCTCCACGAATATTATAGAAAATAATTGAATCTTCTTCTTGAATTCTCCCTACTGGATTCCCATCCGAATCAACTGCTACAATGGGTTCTAGTGCTTCATCTTCCTGGCCTCTTTGATATGCATCCATTATAGCCGCAACAACAGGGGAATAGCTGTTAAATAAATCATCTTTCTTCATCGTAGTTAAAATAAGTTTATACTATAGAAACCGACACAATGGTTGTCAACATGTAATCGCTTAAAGTATGCATCTCCATTTTCATAATAGAATGAAAGGACTAAGACCCGGGGATGGTTTTCCCCCTTAAATTTTATACGCCATCCTCGGGTCTTTCCTCGTTAAGGCAAATTGATAGAACTTCAAATTTAACGGAATTGCAGGTTCTTCCTCACTTAAACTTGAGGTTTAAAAGAGATAATGGGTCCACCCGGCTTCCATACAATTTGACACCCCAATGCAAATGAGGGCCGGTTACTCTGCCTGTAGCTCCTACCTTTCCTATGATTTTTCCTTTATTCAAAAATTCCCCTCTTTTTACCAGAATCTTCGAGAAATGACAGTATATTGTGTGTACTCCCAACCCATGGTCAATTATGACTGTCTTTCCAGCAAAGTATAAATCAGCAGCCAACAGCACTCTACCTGAATTGGATGCATTCACAGGAAAACCAGAAGGAGAAGAAATGTCCACTCCACCATGGGATGAACGGGGTTTGTTGTTAAAAAAGCGCCGTTCGCCAAAGTTTGACACTATTTCACCTTCTGAAGGAATTATGAACTGACCTTCACCAAGCCACATTGGAGTATATATATCATAGACGGTTTGAAGGATTTCTGATTCTCTCTGGATACGTTCTTGGACTTCCTTTGGAGGTGTTACAAATTTTTCTTCTACCCATAGCCTTTTTACTGGAAACTCTTTTGATACAACCTTGATATTCGGGGATATAGTCTCATGGCTGTTATCAGAATAGAGAATCGATATATTCAAAGTATAAGCACCAGGAGAAACCCCGAGATCAAGCCCTATTAACGCCAAAAACTCTGTTGAATTTTTCATTTTAAAAAATGTATATTTTTTCCCAAGAAACCTGGCTGTTGCCTCTCTTACAGAATAAGATTCCTTCAAGAGTACTTGTATCACTTCTCCAGGCTGCAGAGCTCTATAATGAAGTTTAACGGTTGGCCTTCTAACAGCCTCTGTTTGCTTCACTTGGAAAGTAGAAGCAGAAATATTTCCAGTGCTTATGCTTATTAAGAAAGACAAGATAAAAACAACTTTTTTCATTTCCTATCATCCTCACTTTTCTGGATAGACACTATTTGTAAACGGGGGAACTCCATTAAAAATAAAAAGAAAAAGTCAAAGATTGGCTCTTAGATGAAAAGCAAAAGTTAATATCCACGCTTTTTGACTTTTTGTCTCGATTTAATTCCGATATCTTTTTTCCGATAAAATACCCTATTGCAGAACCAATAAAAACATCAGAAGCCCAATGCTTGCTGTCATGGACTCTTGATATAGCCACAAGACTGGCTAAAGTGTAAGAAACTAAATCTACGTAGAATTTATCGGATTGGCAGGCCACAACAGCAGCTACAGCAAAAACTGAAGAGGCGTGTCCAGAAGGAAAGGAATGGAAACTTGATTTAAAAGATAACGGTTTGAAAGAAAAAGCCATCTCATTTTCTTTTGGACGCTGCCGGCCAATTAAAAACTTCATTGTGGTCACTATAGCCCCTGATATCATCCAGCTTTCCAGACTGAGTAATGCTGTCTTTCGCAAGCTGTGGTCTTGAAATATTTCGCCTGATGCATACAGGGAAGCAATAAAGCTCCCTAAAAAGGCACCATGGCCAATATTGGATACAAAATGGGAAATGTCTTCTGATTCATTCGAACGGTTTTCTATAAAGGCATGATTGATGTCTTTATCGAATATGGCAAAAAGAGTCCCTCCACATACAATCATGGATAGATTAAAAAAATCGGATTTTCCCCACCCTTTTGGCGATGAAATGATGTCTGCCCAGTCATTTCCAAAAGCTTTAAAAAATTCTTTATTGAATCTATATTCTTGAGAAACCTTCTCTGCTCGGATAGTTCCAGAAAAGAAACACACAGGCACAAACCAAATTAAAAGAAAAACTGTTAAATATTTCTTATTATGGCTGTTCATAGCTCTTATGGATTTTTATTCACCATATTTTCAATAAAAGCCAAAGTTCGTTCTGTTGGCCCTTGCAATGAATTCAATGTCTTTCTTGCCTGGTGTCCCATCTGTTTTAACTGCTCTTCATTCTTATTAAGAAACACATGGCAAAGCTCTTTTTCATTATTGACAACCTTAGCCGCGCCTGTCTGAATAAACTTTCGAGCTAAATAGGAAAAATTCTCCATGTGAGGGCCAAAAAAGATTGGTTTTTCATAAAAGGCAGGCTCTAACAGATTTTGCCCTCCCCAAGGGACCAAGCTCCCTCCAATAAACGCAATATCACAAAGGGCGTAAAAATTAGCAAGCTCTCCCAATGTGTCAAGAATCAGGACATCCCAATGTTTTTCATGTTTTTCATCTGTGCGTTTTGCTACTTTAAGGTTGAAGTTTTGACAAAGCTTTTCTATATCTGGAGTCCTTTCTGGATGGCGAGGAGCTATAATTAAAAGCAAGTTATTTTCTTTTGATTTGGCCTTTTTAAAAGATTGAAGAAGCATTTCTTCTTCTCCCTTCCTGGTACTTCCTGCAAGAATAACCCTTTTGTTTTCTGGAATATTCAAACTTTTCTTAATCTGTAATAGTTGATCTTTCGATAATAAAGGCAAGTTAACATCGCTTTTCAGATTGCCAGCCACTTCAATCACTTGTGGATCAACCCCGATTTTTTCCAATCTCATTCTATCTTCTTTAGTTTGGACAAGAAAATAATCTATATTTTTTAAAATTACTTTCACCAAAAACTTAATTCTACGATATCGATTAAAAGAACTGGCAGAAATTCTTCCGTTGATTAAAATAACAGGACAGTTATTTTTTTTTGCCTGTCTCAGTAAGTTTGGCCAAAATTCAGATTCTGCTAAAATGAATAGATTAGGGTTTAATTGTTTAAAAAACCTCTTCACTATTACATTAAAATCCATGGGGATAAAAAAGAAACGGTCAACTCCATGCAATTTTTTTTTAGCTATCTGCATGCCAGTAATAGTCAAAGTAGAAAAATAAATAACCCAATCAGGATGCTTCTCCTTGATTTTTTTGATAAGATTCTGAAGGGAAAGAACTTCCCCCACGGAAACAGCATGAAGCCATAGGGAAGGACATTTTTCAAGTTTTTCAGGAAGATGAAACCCAAGGCGTTCCCTGAGGCAAAGGCTTTCACCACGTAAAACCCGTAATTTTACAAAGTAAACAGGAATATATACAAAAAAAGACAGTAACAACAGAACCGAATACAAAAAATACATGTTCCAATGAATATACTAAATTCCTTACAGAGGTGCAATGTTTGATAATTGGAAGCATCTTTTTTTCTGTGATATTTGAAGCTCTATCAATTTGCCTTAGCGATTAAAGACCCGGGGAATGGCTTTGCTCCCCTCAGATTTTATACGCCATTCCCTCATCTCCCCCTTCGGCGGCCTCAAAACTCCGCATTTAAGCCCCAATCGTCAGTTATCGCCTGCTGCCTTCTAAAGCATAGAGGTTCGTTTGGTCTCGTGCTCAGACATCCTCGGCCGTCCGGCTGAGCCGGATTCCCTTGGGGTCGGTTCGGGAAGGCTAAATCTTCGAAGGTCGCTTCAGCCATCCCCGGGTCTTAATCCTTTCATTCTGTCACGGAAAAAAAGATGCTTACTTGATAAGTAATTAATTTCTCTTTTAAGTAAATTTTTGGTATTATAATTGTTTAAAAGATTAATTTTTTTTAATTATATCTTATATGAAGGAAAAAAAATGACTGAAGACAAAAAAACTGAAGATAAAAAAGATGAAAAGACAGTAGCTTCTGAAAACAAGGAAACGCCTTCGCCTGCCGAAGAATCCAAACCCGCATCCACAGAAGAAAAAGCTCCTGCTGAAAGCAAGAAACCCGAGGAGCTACCCACTCCAACGCCCTCAAAAAAGAAGAAAATTAACAAGATGACCTTAGCTGAAATTGAAGCGAAGTTAAATGACATCAAAGAAAAATTGGGAGGATTGGACTCTAAGTATGCAAAACATCTTCTTAAACGAAAAGAGTTGCTCCTTTCAAAAAAAAAATAACCCCCCCTACAGAGTTTCTCTTTCCTATTTATCATGTGGATTATTTTTTTAAAATCATGCGTTTACGCATATGATAATAAGGGATAAGAATAATAATAATTACAAATATAGAATAAAAATATTTGGGTTCGACTCCTTTTTCTACTTCATGGGCTAATAAAATAAGGCTTCTATGAATATGGATAAAAATTAAATTGAAAAAAATCAGTGCAAGAAAAGCAATCTCTTTTTTTAACTCTCCCAATAGTTTTTTCTTTTTCTGATTCAAATAAACCAAATCTTTATAGGAAATTTTCTTAGATATAGGCCCAACTCCATATACCAGGAGAAAGCAGAGATTAAAAAGGCTTTGGATTACTGGATAAAGAAAAAAAATGAGTGATTTTTGCATTTTGATTACAGGTTGACCGCAGAAATTCAGCCAAAGAGGCATTTCCATTGGAAGCCTGGGATATGCATAGACAGCCATCACCCAGCTGATACAAAGAAGGATAACATTGAAGAGGATAAGCAGGCGCCATGGTTTTTTCATTTACTCTCACCAAAAAACCTTTGTGTATTTTAATATTAAGATAAACAGAAAGAATCATCAACTGCATAGGTATTAAAAGGTCTTTAAAAGATATGGAAGCATCTCTATTTCCGTGACAGTTAATTATGAACGTGTAATCTGTCACAGCGCCGGTTCCCCTCCATCCTTGCCAAGACCCTCCCACCCTCCACAATGGGCTTTG
>DAOUSP010000133.1 GCA_030627155.1 Candidatus Aminicenantota bacterium | reverse complement strand
TGGTGTCCCAAAGACGGCTTTCTATTCCCAAGTATCATCTATCAGGACTGCTCACAGGCAGCAAGAAAACTCGGAGCCGAAATCATTCAGAACGACCCGGTTGTTAAAGCTGAGGTTTCCGGTTCTAAGGCTATAGCCGTCATCCTTAATTCGGGCCGAAGGATTGAGGCTGACATTTTTTTAAACACAGCAAACGTCTGGGCACCAGGGATTTCACGGCTATTTGGCGGGATAGACCTGCCGATTACAGCAGAGCGCCGATATCTGTACTTTTTGGCTGGACTAAAGAAGGATAGTGACTGGGGGCTCAAAATGGCGGACTTTCCGTCACTTCCGATGATCGTAACACCCAATGGCGCTTACTGCCGGCCTGAAAACCAGCAGCTTATGATGGGCTGGCTTCAACACGCTAAATCGGCTACACCCACGCTCGATAACCAGGACGATATCGAACCTGGCTTCGGGCTTGGGTTCAATGAATATGGTTCGGCTGTGCGTAAGGAGATAAACCAGTTTTTGCCATCTGTTCAGGATATGGGAAGACTCGTGGCAGTTACAACTGGATTTTATGACACTACTCCTGACCACAACCCGCTATTTGGCTATGATCCTAACGTTCATAACCTCATCCATGCGGCAGGATTTAGCGGACATGGCTTGATGCACGCACCTTTTTCAGCACGTATTGTGGCCGAGCTGATTAATGCCGGCCACAACATAGATACCATCAATCTACCATACGACATCGGCCGGGTGGGCTTGAAGCACCTTGCCCTTAACAGGACCTTTGAATATTTCGAAGGCATGGTTATCTAACTCCTGTAATCCTGCAAAAAATAGCAACAATCCACAAAATTCTTACAGGATATACCAGGTTTCAAAAGGACTATTAAAGAAATTCAGTATATTTGTTGAAAAATCATGAAAAGAGTGCTATTATTTTTATAAATATAATCGTTTTTCTCAAGCAAAAACAAGGAGACCAACGTTATGAACAGGAAACTTATCCGTCCTAATTTCTCTGAGATCAAAGAGAAAATGACCCGTGAAGCATCTAAGAGAAAAATACATCCTTCCTACGATACCTTTGCCGAAAATTATTATTACCTCAAACAAATGAACAAAAAGACTCCTATGATTATTGTTTTCAACGATGGAGAAACAGTCGAGGGCCAAATAGAATGGTATGACAGAAATTGCATCAAACTAAATAGGGCTGACAATCCAAACCTCCTGGTTTATAAGAGAAGCATCAAGTACATTTACAAGCTCGAGGACAAGAAGGAAATAAAGAAAAGCACAAAGGGTCAATTAGAAAAAAAATCAACATCAGAAAAGGAGAAATGACCATTCCCAAGATCGGGATTTCTCTTGGGGATCCAGGAGGAATTGGGCCCGAAATCACTCTAAAAGCACTTTCAAGAGTTTCTTCCCTCCCGGATGCTCATTATGTTATTTTCGGTTCTCTTCAATTGTTAAATAAAACAAGTGAAACATTGGGCCTAAATTTTGATATACATCCCTTCCATCCGGCAAAAAAATATCCTTCACGCTCTATGTCTTGCTATGATGTAGCAGCCTCCTTACAAGGAATAACGGTTGGAGCTCCTCATAAAGAAAATGGACAAGCATCCTTCCTTTATTTTGAAAAAGCTGTCAAAGAAGCTCAAAAGGGAACTATTCATGCAATAGTCACTGCACCTATATCCAAACATTCTTGGTCCTTAGCTAGGATAAAATGGGCTGGGCACACAGAGTATCTCAGTCAAACTTACACTAGTGCCATCATGAGTTTCTGGTCAAAAAAGCTTAAAGTAGTCCTTTTTTCGCATCATGTATCTTTAGTGAATGCCATAAAAATAATAAAAAGAAAGAACTTGGAAGAATTCTTTTTGACTTTGAATGAAAACATCCAGAAAGTTGGTAAAAAAAAATATCGTTTCCTTGTCTCCGGCCTTAACCCCCATGCAGGAGAAGAAGGACTTCTTGGCTCAGAAGAAATCAACGAAATCCTTCCGGCTATCCAAACAGCACAAAAAAAAGGCCTCTCTATTAGCGGCCCCTTCCCTCCTGATATTGTATTTAGAAATGCTTTAAACCAGCCAGATATAATAGTTATCGCACTCTACCACGATCAAGGGCTAATTCCATTCAAGCTCGAAGTTTTCGACCAGGGAGTCAATGTGACATTAGGGCTTCCTTTTATCCGCACATCACCAGACCATGGGACAGCCTTCGACATTGCAGGGAAAGGAATTGCAAATCCACAAAGCATGATTGAAGCAATCCATCTTGCCTGGGATTTTATGGGGGTAGGTTTTAACTTATAACATTTGGTTTGGGATCCTATGAAAACAATCATAACAACCAAAAAGAATAAGAAGTTAGTCGAAAACTTCCTTTCGCAAGTTCGCAACTTTCTTTAGAGACAATAGTTTATATGGAGATAGATAGCCACAAAACAGAAAGGAGGTGGGAGAAAAAGTTTACAATAAAGCTTTTTTCCGTAATTTATCCATAAAATTTAGGAGGTAAATGGTGAATAGTTATTTCAAACCTGTCACACGGAGAAAGTTTTTGAAAACAGGAATTGCAGGAGGCACGATTATAGCAACATATCCAGTTTGGAAGCTCTTTTCCTTTTCTGCTCCTCCCAGGGATTTTTATGTTAATCCTGCTGTAAACCTTTCCAAAGAAACGCTTGAGAAACTCATAGAAATAGCTCTCCAGAGGGGAGGCGAATTTGCCGAAATTTACATTGAATACAGCGTCAACAATCAAATATCCCTTGAGGAAAACAAGATTTATGGAGCCGGAAGAGGAGTAGATATGGGCGTTGGAATTCGAGTTCTTCATGGGGAAAAGACTGGATATGCACACTGCGATGACTTAAGCTTCGAAAAATTAAAACAGACTGCAGAGGTTGCAAGTTTCATAGCAAAAGAGAAAAACATTGAAGCCCCTGAGGGACTAAAGCATTCCAAAATCCCATCTTATTACATGGTAAATGTTTCTCCTGACAGCATCGTTCCTCAAGAAAAAACAAAGCTTCTCTGGAAAGCAAATGCTATTGCCCGAGAATACGACAAGAGAATTAATCAGGTCAATGTGGGATTCGCAGATACAAACAAAAAAATCATCATAGCCAACTCAGAAGGAAAATGGGTTGAAGATATTCAGACGATATCAAGGCTTGTAGTTGGCATCAGTGCAATTGAAGGAAACAGGAGAAGCCGTGGCTATGCCTATAAAGGAGGGACCCTGGGATATGAGCATTATGACGAGAAATTAGCAGAAAAACTGGCAAAAGATGCTGGCAGGATGGCAATTGCCATGCTTCCTGCAGAAGATGCTCCTGCTGGAGAGTATCCTATAGTCATGGCCAAAGGAAACTGTGGAACCTTTTTCCATGAAGCGATAGGCCACAGCCTGGAAAGTGATGGAATCAGGAAAAAAACTTCATGCTTCTGGGATAAAAAGGGGCAGATAATTGCCTCAGAGATTACTTCTTTAGCCGATGATGGCACAGTGCCCGGTGCCAGAGGTACGATTAATGTCGATGATGAAGGCGTTCCCAGCCAAAAGACTATCCTTATTGAAAATGGAGTGTGCACGAATTTTCTCTACGATAGACTGAATGCCAAACTTATGAATGCACAGCTAACAGGAAACGGCAGAAGGCAGTCTTACCAGCACTTTCCCATTCCGAGGATGACCAACACCTATCTTATGCCAGGGAATGACGATCCTGAAGACATCCTGAAATCAGTAAAAAAGGGAATTTACATCTCTCGAATAGGCGGTGGAAACGTCACATGGGTTACAGGTAGGTTCGTGTTTTCTGTTCCTGAAGGATATCTCATCGAAGACGGCAAGATTACAAAACCCTTGAAAGGAATTCAGCTGATGGGAAGTGGTCCAGAAGTATTGAAGAACATCGTTATGGTAGGGCCAGACCTGGAAATCTGGGGAGGAGGAACATGTGGGAAGAGCGGACAATCGAAGCCAGTTTCAGATGGAAATCCGACTCTGAAAGTCTCAAAAATAACCATCGGCGGGGCAAAAGTATAAAAGGAGGTAACTATGGACTTCAAACTATTAGCTGAAAATATTGTCAAGATGGCATTAAAATTAGGGGCAGATGAAGCTGAAGTTTTTATCGAAAACAACAGAGAATTTGATCTCAGAGTCCGTGATGGAGATGTAGAAACCATTAAGCAGTCTACAGCAAAAGGACTCGGCTTAACCGTTTTTAAAGAGAAGAAACTTGGATTTTCTTACACCTCTGATTTCTCTAAAGAATCGATCGACGAATTTGTCAAAAAGACTATTCAACTCTCCCTTGTTGCTGATTCAAAGCCGTGGAATGGTCTTCCGGACTTTGAAGAAGGAAAACTCAAAGACCTTGGCCTTTATGACTCAACGATTCCCGAGATCCCAAATGAAAAAAAAATAAAAATCGCTAAGGAAGCTGAAAAAATTGCCCTTGCTTATGACAAAAGAATCACCAAATCTCACGGAGGATCATTTGGAGACGCG
>DAOUSP010000028.1 GCA_030627155.1 Candidatus Aminicenantota bacterium | reverse complement strand
TCATATATTTTATTCATTGTCTTTTTTAATGTTTTTTCTGCAGCGCATACATTTAACACGCGGCCGCCCGTGGTGAAATATTCCTCGCCTTCCTTCTTAGTCCCTGCATGGAAAATTGTTATACCTGGAATTTCTAAAGCATCATTGAGTCCTTCAATTTTTTTCCCTGTGTCATATTTGACAGGATATCCACCAGAGGCCAAAACAACACAACTAGCTGCATTCTGGCTCCATTCGATTTCTTTCTGTAAAATATTTCCCTCAACAGCAGCCATGAGGATTTCAACAAGGTCTGTTTTCATGCGCAAAACCTGAGGTTGGGTCTCTGGGTCCCCAAATCTGCAGTTGAATTCGAGGACTCGAGGCCCGCTATCTGTTAACATCAAGCCAACATACAGAACTCCTTTGTACTTTCTTCCTTCTTCCAGCATACGTGTAATTGTCTTGAAAACAATGGATTTAATAACATCATTAAATATTTCCTTACCAATAAATGGAGAGGGAGAAATCGCCCCCATCCCTCCAGTATTTGGTCCTGCATCTCCGTCATAAATGGCTTTATGGTCCATAGTTGTCACCAAAGGAAGCATCTTGACCCCATCCGTAAGGACGATAAAAGAAGCCTCTTTCCCTTCTAAATATTCCTCAATAAGAACTCTATTTCCTGCATCCCCGAGTTTCTTTTCTACCATGAGAGCCTGTATAGTCTCCTCAGCCTTTTTAGGACTTTTACAGATGATGGCTCCTTTTCCACCAGCTAACCCGTCAGCTTTTATGACCAAAGGATAAGAAAATTCTGGAGTAGCCAGGATTTCTTTTGCTTGATCTGGCGATTCTACAATCCTACTATGTGCAGTAGGGATTTTGTGCCGCCACATAAATTGCTTTGCAAATATTTTGCTTCCCTCAAGCTCTGCCGCATTCTTTCTGGGCCCAAATATTTTTAAACCATTCTCTTCAAATTCATCCACGATACCAAGAACTAAAGGAAGCTCTGGCCCTACTACCGTTAAATCTATTTTTTCTTTTAATGCAAACTCTAATAATCCCTTAATGTCTGAATCTTTAATCGGAATGTTCTTTGCAATTAAGCTTGTCCCTCCATTGCCAGGAGCACAATACAATTCTTTCACGTGTGAACTCTGGGATATTTTCCAAGCAAGGGCATGCTCTCTTCCTCCAGACCCAATTATTAATACTTTCATTATTGACTCCCTCTCTCTTCTAACCTGAATTATGCATAAAAAATGCCTATTCCATTATATGTTTTAAATAATATCTATCTGTTATCACGATTTTTCACAATATCAATCAATAAATTTCCTCTGAAGATTCTCGCAAAGCAAATCAGCAAAGCCAGCATATGGACAAATGCTTTTCAGGATTTCCGCAGCAATAGGGATTGCCTCATTTGCTGAAAGGCAGTATTTCATTTCAAGGAAGTTCTGGCGAAATTTTTTCACATCTTCTCTGACGTCTTTATTATTCTTTAAGATTTCTGCAATAAATCCAGAGAGTGTGTCAAAATCGTTTTCTTGCATTCCAAAGCGAGTCATCTCCTGTACACCCATGCGGATGCCGCTGGGCTCAAGGAATGTCTCGTCATCAGGAAGTGCCTGATAATTGACAAGAATATTATTTTCCTCAAAGCGCCGTGCGATCCCCATCCCATTTCCATAGCCCTTCGCCCTTATTAAAACCTGATGGGTTTCCGTAAAGCCATCAGCTTTATCTCCCTCTACAGGTACTCCTTTATCTTTCAAGGCCCTCGCAAATGCTTTTGCATTGCGGTGAACCTGATTTTGATAGGCCTCTTTAAACTCATTCATTTCATAAGCCGCCATCAATAGGGCCAAAAGCGTCCCAAGATGATGATTGCTTGTGGAGCCTGGAAAGGCTCGGTTTCTTATATCTAACCACAATTTACGAAGGCGGCTATCTTTTGGAAAATTCCCTGCAATCACGCCTCGCTGTGGTCCAAAAAATGTTTTATGTGTGCTTCCTGTTATCACATCAGCACCTTCATTTAAAGGCGTCTGGAACGAGCCATACAAACCCAAAACATGCGCCATGTCAAACATGACAACTGGGGGCTCGGGCCAATCTTTAATCAAATCTGAAACAAACTGGATTGGTTCTTGATATATGAACATACTTTTTCCAAACACCATGAGGCCTGGCTTGTGTTCATCAAGGAGTTCACCGAGTTTATTCACATCTGGCTTGTACGGATTATCTTTTAAAACTGGAAAGTGGATTACCCTTTCTTGCCCTGTTTCTGGGTCCTCATCCACATAGTTGAACAATGCTCCCATTGGCTGGGAGCTCAGGTGGCCTCCCTTTGTCAAATCATTATTCATCACAAGGCTCATCTTTCGCATGGGCTGCCCCTCAGTACGGCCCCTGTTCATGAATTTGACCATAGCTTTAAATACAATCTCATTGGCCATCTGCCCGCTGATTGGCCTTAGTTCAACATCTGAGCAATCAAAAAAGCGCCCCAATTCTATGCGTGCATTTTCCTCAACATCCTTGATGAAATCTATTCCCTGATAAAAATATATTTCCTTACCTTTCATTGTTCGGTGTTCTGCATATCGTCCTGATGGATCAGATATTTCACACATTTTAACCAATAGGGATGGCGTTGATTCAGAAGGAATAAGGTTGAAGCATTCTTTCTGTCGCCAGGAATTATTTCCCTTTACCTTTTGCATCAAAGCATGGACATTCTCATGAAATAAAGCCATTGTCTTTACTCCTATTTTTTTGATTTGAAGTTTTTCTCTTCAACCTGCAATAATTTTTCGAGGCGCATTTGGTGGCGGCCTTCTTCAAAATGAGTATCGAGCCAAATCTGCACTATCTGCAGCGCCTCATCCAATGGGAGAATTCTTCCCCCCAGAGTCAAGCAGTTTGAATCATTATGCTTTCTGCTCATCTCGGCCACATATTCATCCCAACAGGGTGTTGCACGGATTCCTCTATATTTATTGGCAACTATTGACATCCCAAGACCTGTGCCACAAACAAGAATAGCACGGTCAAATTCTTTTTTTTTCATCATTTGTATAGCTTTTTCGGCATAATCCACATAATTTACTTTTTCTCCTGGCCCGCAACCAAAATCCTTGAACTCAATGCCTCTTTTTTTAAGAAAGCCAACAATGCCTATCTTTAAATCATAACCTGCATGGTCAGATGCTAAAGCAATCTTCATCCTATTCTCCTTTGCTTCTAACCTGAATTATTCATGAATTATATAAACACCAATGTTTATTTTCTCAATTGGGATTTTTGATTTTTTATTATAGCAATATTTTTCAGACAGTTAAACACCACAAAGAACTTAAGGTTAATGATTCTCTTCCATATTATGTGGGTAACGTATTTATCGAGACATCAAAAGAAAATATTCGTGTATAAAAACTCAAGCAGCACTATCTCTAACGAGTGCTTCAGCTTCAGGGAAGACTTGGATGGCTTTTAAAACAACAGGGTCGCTTTTCCGGTATGCCTTTATTCCTTCCTCAATCCCTAGCATGGAGGAGACGACCTCTTTTTCAAGCTCCCGCTTGATTTGTGGGAAAGACTCTTCAAATTCTTCTTTTTTATAACTAAACTTCTTTTTATTAAGATAAAGTTTAAAATCTTCTATAATATCAGAGTTTACTTCAAAACCAGCATCGACAAAAATTTCACGGGTCCTCTTTTCTTTTTGAGATTTATCCCGGGCTTCAAAGCTTAATTTTTCCCCTAAAACCGTCTGTTTGCTCAAAAGTTTCCTTGCATAATCAAAAATTGCTCCATTAATAAGGAGTCTTGCTGTAAGATTACTGAACGAGAATTCTACTTCATAATCTGGGTCAATCCCCCCTTGGCCCAGAACTTTCCGGCCTTTTGATGTGTATTTTATCTCTCTTCCTTCTTCTGGGACTTCCCGGCGGAAGAGATAATCATTGAGGTTGCTGTAATCCCTCTGAATAGATCTGCCACTTGGAGTAAAATATTTGGCTGTTGTCAAAGAGATTGCTGCACTTGGAGTCAAGGGAAAGACTGTCTGCACAAGCCCTTTCCCCCAGGAAGTCTCACCAACAATCAAACCTCTGTCATTGTCTTTGATGGCACCGCTGACAATTTCAGAAGCACTGGCGCTTCCTTGGTTAATCAAAACTACAAGCGGTATTGTTTCGTATTGATTATTTTTAAATGCCCTGAATTCTCTGTTGTAATAAGTGTTTCTTCCTTTTATGGCCACAATGCTTGCGCCTTTTGGTAAAAATTCATCCGACAACTCTATAGACTGCACAAAGGTCCCTCCGCCATTTCCTCTCATGTCAAGAATTAGCTTCTTCATGCCCTTTTGTTCTAAAACCTTCATTTTTTCTTCAAATTCTTTTGTAGTGGTTTCAGCAAAGTTGCGGATGAAAATGTACCCCACATTATCTTGAAGCATAAATGCATAAGGAACGCTGTGAAGAGGAATTTCTGCACGCGCAATAGTGAGTTCTAAAGGGTTTTCCAGTGTTTCTCGGACAATCGTGATATTCACTTTAGTCCCTTTGGGACCTCGAAGTCTTTGCATCGCCTCATAGCTTGTGATGGGCTTTGTGCTCTCTCCATTGATATGGGATATAACATCTCCTGCTTGAATGCCAAGGCGATATGCAGGAGTTCCTTCTATCGGAGAAATTACGACAAGATTATCTCCTTGTTTCTGTATCATTATGCCCAGACCATAATATTTCCCTTTGTATTCTTCGGTAAGGCGAGAAAAATTTCTGGGATCTAAAAAATACGAATGAGGGTCCAGAGTCTTAAGCATTCCCTTAATAGAGGCCATCTCGATGTTTTCCTCTGTCACATCTTGAAAATAATCACTCTGAATTAAAGAGGCAATAGAAGAGATTTTCTTTAAAGAAGAAGTCCATATGTCTTGTTCCCATATAGGAAGGACTACAAGAACAAAAAATATAATGGATAAAAGAAATATTTTTTTCTTCATAGGACTCTTTCAGAACACTAATATTACCAGAGCGAGCAGGCACTGTAAAGTTCTTAT
This sequence comes from Candidatus Aminicenantota bacterium, assembly GCA_030627155.1. Taxonomy (GTDB): domain Bacteria; phylum Acidobacteriota; class Aminicenantia; order Aminicenantales; family Aminicenantaceae; genus Kmv29. The sequence goes on along the minus strand of DAOUSP010000028.1, from coordinate 5,787 downwards.
TGACTTAACCAGGTTGAATCACTATATTTGCATTTGTCAAGAAAAATAAGAAGGTCGAAAAATGTTTGGTAATATAGGATTCCCGGAATTACTCCTTCTTCTTGTTATCGCACTTCTCGTATTTGGCCCTAAAAAGCTTCCTGAAGTTGGTAGATCTATCGGAAAGGCCCTTCGAGAGTTCCGTAGAACTTCTGATGAAATAAAGGAAAAAATAGAGGAAGAAATCCAGGCAGATGAATTCAGAGAAATTAAGGACGAGCTAAAAAAGGACATCTATGAGAATGATGAAAAGGGAAAAAACCCCTGACGAGATGACCTTTCTTGAGCATCTTGAGGATCTTAGAAAAAGGATTTTTTTCTCCTTCATTGCGATATTGATAGCAGTAATCCCGGCCTGGATCTTCAGTAAAGACATTTATAGAATTCTGGCTCGCCCTGTAACTAAATTTTTACCCGAAGGCGAGAAACTGGCTTTCACTACACTCACAGCTCCATTCATGCTGTACATTAAAGTTTCATTCCTGGCCGCTATTTTTCTTACAGCTCCTTTTATTTTCCTCCAGCTTTGGTATTTTATTGCTCCTGGGCTTTACCAAAAAGAAAAAAAGGCTGTCATCCCTTTCGTCCTCTTTACAACTGTATTTTTCACTCTCGGCGCCTTATTTGCCTATTTCGTCGTCTTCCCCTGGGCTTGCAACTTCTTTCTCAGAATGGGCTCTGAATTTCGGCCTGTGATAACCGTGGATAAATACTTCAGTTTAGGCGTACGTGTGATTTTGGGAATTGCAATTGTTTTCGAACTCCCCACTCTTGTGTATTTCCTTTCACGAATGGGGCTAATATCTGCGCGGTGGATGATTAAGAATTTCAAATATGCTGTCCTTGCTATATTTACAATTGCTGCAATCATCACTCCCACCCCGGATATGATAACCCAGAGCATTATTGCTGTGCCTATGTTAGCTCTTTATGGCTTGAGCATTTTGATTGTCATAATATTCGGGAAAAAGAAAGAAAAGAAAGAAGAAGAGTCTGAAGAACACCTGGAAGGATAAGATAAAATGTGCAAAGAAGCTCGTCTCATTGGCCTCACAGGAACAAACGGAGCAGGAAAAGGTGAAGCTGCAGCTTTTTTCCAGAAAAAAGGATATAAGTACTTTTCTCTCTCAGATTTAATTAGAGAAGAACTCCGAAATAAAGGACAAATCATCACACGGGACAATCTTATTAAAATGGGCAACCATTTGCGCAATAAATTCGGGCCGGATATCTTAGCAAGACGTGTGATTGAAAGAGTCCAGGGGAAAGCCATTATAGATAGCATTCGCAACCCCAAAGAAGTTGCCTATCTCAAAAAGCAGAACAACTTTCTTCTTCTGGCTGTTGATGCACCGGTCGAGATTCGTTACAATCGAGTGATAAAAAGAGGAAGGGAAGAATCTATGGATTCTCTTCAAGAATTCATTGCAAAAGAAGCGGAGGAAATGTCTATTGAAGAGAGTGGCCAGCAACTGCAAAATTGCATGAAAATGGCAGACATTGTCATTATCAATGATGGGTCCCTTGAAGATTTCCACAAAAAGCTGGAGGAATTTTTATGCCCATGAAAAGAATATCTAAAGATGAATATTACCTTGGAATTGCCAAGGAAGTATCAAAGCGGAGCACATGTTTCCGGCGTTCTATTGGAGCCATCATCATCCGTGATGACCAAATCGTATCAACTGGCTATGTGGGGGCTCCCCGGAAAACCAAGGACAGCTTCGAACATGGCTTTTGCCTTAGAGATAAACTCAATATCCCTCACGGCCAGCGCTACGAGTTGTGCAGAAGTGTCCATGCCGAACAAAATGCCATCATCAATGCTTCCCGGGCAGGCGTAAGCCTTCTTGGAGGAGACATTTATATCTATGGATGCACTTATGATACACATGAGCAAATCAATGCCTTCCCATGCTTTATATGCAAGAAGATGATAATCAATGCCGGGTTGAATCGGGTGATATGCTCGACATCAGATGGGAAAATGAAAATCTTCAATGTCAGCGATTGGGTAAAAGATTGGAATGAAGCTGACATAATCGACGACAAACTCCAGTACAGCTAAACATCCCGTATTTGCATCTTGAATCAGCCGGGTTTACCGAAATATTAAGAAAGATTAAATATGATAATACGCAAAAAATTATTTCTTTCACTTATTCTTTTTTTTATCTTTATTTTTCTTTCTGTTTTTTGCTTTTCCAAAAGTATTCATATTCAGCAGCAAAAAACATCATCAACCATTTCAGATAAAATGCGTCTCCTTAAACTCCTGGGAATAATTCCCTCTCCTGAATCCATTGACTACATCCAAAACAAAACACAATTTCAACTGCATACTCTTCTCACCGAACAACGACACCCCAAAACCTGGAACCTGAGCGAGCAAATCCAGAAGGATTAAGCGAGTATCTTGCTCATGTTACTTCTTAAACAGAATCAAAACGAGTGCTATCGTAAACGGCTGTTTGCCATTCTTATTCTCATTCTAATTTCAGCTGAAGCAAATTTCATTCTTGCTTTTCCACTCGTAAGATCTCTTCTACCGCATGAACGTGTGCTGCTTGGAAATGAAATTTTTCTTGAAGATTTTCCATTTGTGCTTGAAAACAAGCGTTTGGGGCTTGTAATAAATCACACATCATCTCTTCCTGACGGGACTCCGCTTGTAAGGGCTCTCCTGGATAAAGGAATCACCATCAAGGCAATTTTTTCCCCTGAACATGGCTTCAGTGGAAAGGAAGAAGCCGGCTCCAATATAAAAGACACTCAGCTTGAAAACATACAAATCTATAGTCTTTTCGGGAAAACCAAAAAGCCGACTCCTCATCAGATGCAGGAGATTGATGCACTGGTCTATGATATCCAGGATATAGGAACCCGCTTCTACACTTATATCACCACACTCAAATACATCCTTGAAGTATCCTCCGAAAGCCAGAAGCCAGTGTATGTTCTTGACCGACCAAATCCCGTTGGTGGAGAAATCATCGAAGGTCCTCTTCTAAAGCCGCAGTTTGAATCTTTCATTGGAGCATGCCCTATTCCTGTAAGATACGGGTTGACTGCTGGCGAGCTGGCCTTGATGATGAAGGGGGAAGGATGGGTTCCTAAGGACGTTGATTTACATGTAATTCTATTGCGTAATTGGAAGCGTACATATTTCTGGGAGGAAACAGGCCTACCTTGGATACAAACCTCCCCAAATATTCCTACTCTTCAAACAGCAATACTTTACCCCGGGATTGGCCTTCTTGGAGGAATCATCCTGAATCAGGGACTCGGCACATGTAATCCATTCCTCCAGTTTGGTGCTCCATGGCTCAAGCCTGACGCCATTATTCAGGATTTACATGGAGGAAAAGATTATGGACTTTCCTTGGAATCTTTAACTTATATTCCCCGTTCGCTTCAAGGAAAAACCCTTCATCCTTCTTATGAAAACAAAATCTGTCATGGTATTCGCATACACATTACGCAAGAACAAAAAGTCCTTTCCATTCGATTTACACTTGCACTACTAAATTCTATAAAAAAGCTCCACCCGGAGCATCTACGACCTGTATCAAGACCATTAAATCTGATGTTCGGTAACGATTCCTTGACTCAATTCCTTAAAGGGGAAAAGACATATGAAAATTTATTGACTGAGATGGAAAAAGACGAGAACCTGTTTCGAGAAAACAGGCAAAAGTATCTTCTTTATGATTGATTCCAGTTCCTAACAACTCCGGAACATCTAAAATGCAAGACGTATAGAGCTTTTCTTGAGCGAGTTGGAGAAACCAACTCATTTTACGTTAGATTGACCACATGAGTTTTTAAAAACTTTTCTATGGCTTTTAAAGTCTCTTCTTTAAATTGCGGTGGGCTCTGTGCTACCCAAACCGTGAAATTATAAAGCTCTTGAGTATCAACATTTACCCACTTCCGGTTTTTATAAAGAAAAACAAAGAGAGTTGTCATTGCAATTCTTTTATTTCCATTTTGGAAGGGATGGTTTTTTATCATTAAGTAAAAAAGTGCACTCGCTTTTGAAATAAGGCCAGGGTAAAGCGATTTTTTTGAAAAACTCTGGAATGGGGTAGCCAAACAGCTCTCTAAAATATTTGGGAAACGCGTTGAAAAATCAGGGATGGGCTCATTGAATTCTAACATTTCCTGAGCTAATCTAATCGCAATATATTCGACCTCTTTAACAGTAATTATATGCATTATTCTTCACCCAGCAGCTTCAATACCTCACCATAGTCTTGTAATGTCTTCTGAATAGCGCAATCAATTTCCTTTTTGGCTTTTTCGCTTACATTTTTTCCTAAAATCACCGAGATATACTCTTTAGATATGGCATAATTCCTACCAATTTTTATCGCTTTAATCTGGCCTTTTTTTACTTTTTTGTACACAGCTATTCTTGATAAACCTAAAAACTTGGCTAATTGAGGAATGGTTATGTATTCGTCCTTTTTCATATGAACCTCCGTCTGTTTTTTCAGTGACACACCAAAACGTGTTAACTAAATATTTAATATTAACTGCTGTTAACTTTTTTGATTAAGTTAACATAAAACATCAGAGGTGTCAATACATCTGACCATTTACAGGTCATCACACTACACAATTAAATCTTAGGAAGGAAACTCAGGATAAAGGTAATAAGCTCTAAAATCCAGCCTTCTGCGAGCTGCCTTTTTTTCAAGGTCCTTATAAGGAGATTCATAGCCAATGCGAGAGGGCGGGAATATGACAAAAGCTCCTGCTTGCATGATTTCCCGCAGAATTGAAAGGTCCAGCCCTTCTTTCACATGGAGAATAAGATTGGAGCCGACAGAACGTTCCGAATGAATGAGCTCCAATATTAAAGTCCGGCTCTCATCATCTTTAAGGCATTGGCTTGAAATGTGGACCCAAGCTCCGCTTTTTTTAAGAAGCATTAGAGAACTGCTTAATGCCTTATAATGATAATAAACAAGCCAGGATCCTCCCTTACGACAACTCTTTGCTAGCTGGATAAGCTGCGAAAAATCCCGCTCAGTGTCTTTGTTTGTCATGTGAATGTAAATGCCGTTTCCACCCAAGTCCTGGAGTTGAGAAAACTTATCGTCTTGCTTTTCATGTTGTTCTTGCCCAAGGGCTCCATAATAAAAATAAGCCATAATTCCCTTTCCACGTTTACACGCATTATGAATAATCAACAACTCTTGAGCATCTTTCCGGATTTCATCAGAAGTGTAAATATCAGCTCCTGCTTTTGCAATCCATTCCATTTGTGGACAATCAAGGACACCAGTATCTATCAGTCGAAAACGTTTCCGCTTCTGGCGGGAAAGCCTGACTGCATCCAATATCCAGTCGAATTCATATTGGTCGTCACGGACCGTTATTTTCTGTCCGGATGCAGCTAATGAAAGGAATTCAAAGTTTCCGTTTGCTTTTTGGGTTTCTATTTCTTCTGCCATTTTTTCCCTACTTTTATTGTTTGTTTTCAATAAAGTTTTTTGCGTTTTAGAAAAAATATCTTCGCATAAAGGCCGCTTCAAGTAAAGTGGTTTATATTTTTCTAATGAGATTGCCACGTCGCTTCGCTCCTCGCAATGACACACTAATCATAGTCAAAAAAGTCAAATATAAAAAAAACAATAATTCATGAGCTCCAAAACCACCTGGCTTCACAATCACTATGATGCCAGGCAAGTACATATGCCTTGAAAAATATATGATGTTCTTTTATCATCAAAACAGAGT
>DAOUSP010000088.1 GCA_030627155.1 Candidatus Aminicenantota bacterium | reverse complement strand
AGTCGCATCCTCCATCCCCTCAAATTCATCCGATCATTACTCCTTAACAAAGTACTTCTATATTATAGGTACTCATTATTGTGATGAGCCTTTGATTGTAAATTTATCGTTTAAGATAATTTTAGGGGTGGAATTATGGATTAACTTATTGATAATGAATAAAATTACTAAGACCCGACCAACAGGGCTTGGACAGAGCCACCTGGACTCTCTACACTAAAATATCGAGCCAATATATACAATTAAGAAATTACCGCCATCTTTTAAGCTCTGCCTGCATTTCTCTTTTGATGTCTCTTTCACGAATGGCTTCTTTTTTCTGGTAATCTCTTTTCCCTTTTGCTAAAGAAATCTCAATTTTAACTTTGCCTTTATCATTTATAAGGACTTTTGTGGGAATAAGCGTTAATCCTCTTTCCTTGATTTTCCCAATGAGGCGTTTAATCTCGCGGCGATGAAGCAAAAGTTTTCTCACACGCAACGGGTCATGGTTGAATCTATTTGCCGCTTCATAAGGACTAATATGACAATTGATAAGAAAGGCTTCTCCATGCTTAATTTCTGCATAACTTTCCTTCAAGCTCACACGTCCTTCCCGGATTGATTTTACTTCGCTTCCCATCAAGGATATCCCCGCTTCATATGTTTCTAAAATATCATAATTGAAAAAAGCCTTCTTATTTTTCGCGATTATTTTCATGCGCTTACTTTTTATCCGGGGTTTGTTTCTCTATTCGCAACAAGCTTATCTGACGCTTGTTCATTTTTTCAACTATAAAACGATAATTTCTATATGTCAAAACATCTCCTTCGTTAGGAATTCTTCCCAGTTGTGTAAGTAAAAATCCTGCTATTGTAGTGTATTCGCCACTTACAGGTATGCTCAAAGGAATTTTCTGGTTTACTTCCTTAATAGACGTATCCCCTTTAACCAAATATTTGTTTTTTTCCTTTTGAATGATTAATTCTTCAGCAGCAGCATCATATTCATCTGTTATTTCTCCTACGATTTCTTCAATGATATCCTCTATAGTGACAACCCCTTCAACATTTCCAAATTCATCCACAACAAAGGCAAGGTGAGTTTTGGTCTCCTGCATCTGCCTTAGAGCTTTTTCTAAAGAAGCGGATTCCGGAATAAAAAGCGGCTTACGCATCACAGAAGTAATGTTAATTTCTTTATTATCAACAAAATATGAAATTATATCTTTTGCATGAATTGTGCCTTCAATATTATCCAACCGGTCTCTATAAACAGGAAAGCGTGAGAATCCTTCGTTTCGAATTAAATCCAAGATTTCCTGCAAAGTGGCTCCAACTTCAATAGCTTTGACTTGTGGGCGTGGAATCATAATCTCTCTAATCGACCGAGACCCGATCTCCAGGACTCCAGATATCATTCGCGCTCGAAGAGCCGACATTCCTTTTATTCCAGCACTGAGCAGAATTTTTATTTCTTCTTGATCCAGCCTCTGTGATAAGTCCTTCATCTTCTTTGAAGAAGATGGGAAAAACAGGCGCGAAAATGAAGTAAACAATTGGACTAGGGGATAAAAAATAACGATAAAAAACCTTACAGGCCTGGCAAAAATCAATGCAAGTTTTATTGGGTTCTGGGTTGCATAGGTTTTTGGTGTAATTTCAGAAAAGATAAGAATCAAGGAAGTTGTCATTACAGTAGCCAGTAGCACAGCTTTGTTTTTATCTGGGATAAAAGAAACAAACATGAAAGTGGCCACAGAAGCCGCAGCTGTATTAACTAATGTATTCCCTACAAGAATTGTGGCTAAAAGATTATTCACATCACCCATCATCTTTCTTATTAGGCGTGCTGCCCGGGAGCCTTTCTTATCTAAGTAGTCTAATTTGTAAGGATTAGAAGCTATAAAAGCTGTTTCTGAGGATGAAAAAAAAGCACTCAGCAAAAGGAATAAGAAAAAAAGGAGGATAGCAGGAAGTAGCATTTTTTCAAAAATCAGGAATCGATATTGGAAGTTCCCTCTTTAAAACAGCAAGATAACTGATCAAAGAGTTTTTTTTCTATTTCCTCAGAAGAAAGAGATGAAACCTCAGAGAGTTCTGTCACAAAAAGCTCCTTTGCCTTTTCCATCATATTTTTCTCACGGAATGATAAGGGTTTTATTTTATTAAGATAATAGAGACTTTTCAAAACAATTGCGAGATCTTGAATCTGGCCTGTTTTCATGAGATCCACATGTTCTTTATACCTTCCCTTCCAGTTCATAGTTACATCAACTTCTCCATTCTTCATCAACTCAAATACATCATTTATTGAATTCTCAGAAATAGGTTTGCGTATGCCAATTTCCTGTAAGTTTGAAGAGGGGACAAGAACTAATGTATCATTCGCAAGGATTTTTATGTGATAGACTTTGAATTCCTGGCCATAGTATTTTTCAATCTGAATGTCTTCGATGATTCCAAAGCCTTGATTGGGATAAATGATCTTATCTCCAATCTTAAATCTATCCATTTTTATTTATTATACTCTACATTGCGAACAATAGTCAACTTTGTGAAAAACTATCAAAAACAATTTTTTCCGCTGCAGAGTTTAATCGGTTTATTCAGATATTTTTCTCGAAATAAATCCCTGTTTCTTTTACTCCTCTTTCCTCATCTATTTCTCACATAGCAAGTCTATTTCTCTTAAAAAGTCAGTAGTAAGGAGTAAGTAGTAAACAGTATTAATTCTTCCCTCCTCACTCCTTACTCCTTACTCCTTACTCTTTACTACTTACTTATATTACAATCACAGAAAAACATATGTCTGTGCTTGACAGATATGCTTATGTTTATTAACATAGTCTATCAAACGTTAAATTGAAGACAGAAAAAAATGAAAAGAACATATCAACCCAATAAAAGAAAAAGAAATAAAAACCACGGTTTCTTGGTCCGAATGAGAACCAAGGGTGGTCAACAGATCATTAAAAATAGAAGACAAAAAGGCAGAAAAAAACTCGCTGTTTAATGTCTGATTCCCTTAGTCCTCGGGAGAGGATAAGAAAGAAAAAGGAATTTTTAGTAATTTATAAAAAAGGGACGCGATATAGGGGTAAATATTTTACCATCGTCCATATTTCCAATGATTTAAATTTTTCAAGAATGGCTGTCGTTGTTAGCAAAAAAATTGGAAATGCTGTGAAAAGAAATAAAATCAAAAGATGGATTAGAACGTTATTTCGAATGAACAAAACGCTGATGGACGAATCGTTAGATCTCATTATTATCCCAAAAAAAGAAATACAAGAGGCGGCATGGCCCGAACTTCAAGAAGAATTTCTAAAGGCTTTAAAATCCCTTAGACAAAGCTGCTAATTCTCATGAAAAACATCACTCTATTTTTTATACGGTGCTATAAGATTATTTTATCCCCCCTTCTTGGAAATCACTGCCGCTTCTATCCGCCATGCTCAGAATATACATATGAAGCCGTAAAAAAATACGGATTTTTAAAAGGAATTTTATTAGGAACAAAAAGGCTCCTTAAATGCCACCCGTTTCATTCTGGAGGAGTCGATTCTGTTCCTTAAGGATCTTTAAATGGAAAAAAGATTATTATTAGCTATTGTTTTATCTTTTTTAGTGTTATTTCTCTATCAGGTTTTATTTGTTAAACATGAACCTTTGCCAGAATCTTCCGAGGAGATAGTATCTGCGTTAGAGAGAGAATTTCAGAAACAAGAACCCACACAAGAACCATCGTTGGAATCACATTTAAAAGAAGATGACTTTCAATCTATCTCTACCCAGTTGAAAGAAGATATTTTTATCGAAACTCCTCTCTATAAAGCAATATGGAGCAATGAAGGAGCTGTCCTTAAAAGCTGGAAACTGAAAAAACACAAGGGTGATAATGGGGAAGATTTGGAAATTGTTTCCTTTGCTTCTACAGACCTAAATAAATACCCATTCTCAATAGCTACAGATGATCCCAATTTTGATAAAATAGCCAATACTTCCCTCTATCAGGTCTCATCCTACCGATTAGAGCTTAAGGAAGGAAAAACTGGAGAGTTGCGGTTTCAGTTCGCCAGTAAAAATGGCACAAAAATTGAGAAGATATTCTTTTTCAATGGCGAAACCTACAATTTTGATATTCAAATCAACGTCTGGAAAAATGGACAGAAAATCGAGCCCTACCTCCTTTGGGGCCCAAGCTTAGGCAACCTATCTCAAACAGGGCAAAAACAGAGATTTGGCGGAGGACAAGGCGTCTCTGTCTTAGTGGGAAACAAGGTTTTCCGACAAAGTGAGAATAAATTCAAGCCAGAACAAAGTGCTTTCAATTTTGTTAAGTGGGCCGCCTATGAAGACAACTACTTTACAGCACTTTTTCTCACTTCTCCAGAAAAATCAAGCTCAGTTTTCATAAGAGAGGAAATCAATCAAACCCCCTGTTTTTTCCTTTCCGTCAATTTTCCTCAAAAAGTCTATATAGGGCCTAAAGACTTAGATGCTTTGAGTCAATTTGGATCTGACGCAAAGAAGCTTATACGCTTTGGGTTTTTTGGATGGATTGCAGAAATCCTTCTTAGATCCATCAAATCAATACATAAAATCATCCCTAACTGGGGATTTAGTATCATCATCCTGACTTTCATAATAAAAATTATCTTTTTCCCCCTTACCTACAGCAGCACCCGCTCTATGGCTAAAATGCAAGAACTTCAGCCAAAGATTAAATCGATTAGAGCCAAATACAAAAAAGCAAAAAAAGATATTGCCCAACGGCGTAAGATGAACGAAGAAATTATGGCGCTTTATAAAGAACAAGGTATTAATCCCGCCGGCGGTTGTTTGCCTTTGCTAATTCAAATCCCTATATTTTGGGGATTTTTCCGCATGCTCGCCATTTCTATTGAGTTCAGACACAGTCCTTTTTTATTCTGGATAAAAGACCTTTCTGTAAAAGATCCATTCTACATCACCCCTGTTCTCATGGGCATCGCCCAATTCATTAGCCAAAAAATGACCCCCACATCTGCTGATCCTGCTCAACAAAAAATGATGCTCATAATGCCCGTTGTGATGACTATTTTCTTTATGAATTTTCAAAGCGGTCTTATCCTCTATTGGTTGACCAATAGTGTCCTTCAAATCGGACAACAATACATCATGAATCAGCTGGCGCATAAAAAAAAGAGAGAGGCACATGGAAAAAAACGAAAAAAATAGTCAAACTCAAGAATTCAAAGGAAGAAACCTTGAAGATGTTATAAGCCATGCAGAGTATATCCTAAAAATTCCCCGCACCCAGTTTAATTACGAAATTGTTGCTGAAAAAACCAAACTTTTTGGAATCAGAACCAAAGAGATTGTAATACGCACCTGGCCAAAAATGCCTTCAGAGGAATATCCTACTGTCCAGTTCCTGGAGAAATTTCTTTCCCTTTCCCCCTTTGAGATTAATTATCATATAACAAAAAAAAATGACATGCTTTGTTTCATTTTCGAAGGAAAAGACAAGTCCCTTCTTCTTTACAAGGATGGTACCCTGTTGCTCGCTATTCAGCACCTCCTTAATAAAGTTTCTCCCCAAAAAGTACAAACCGATTGCGATTTTTTCAAAAAAAGGAAAGAACGACAGCTTAGAGAACAAGCACAGCAGATAGCTCGTGAAGTCCAGGAGTCCGGAAAGAATGAGATAACATCTGGACTTCAGCTTGTGGCATTTGATAGTTTAGCTCGAAATACTGTAACTATAGCATGCAATATGCTTACGGGAGTACAAGGAAGTTCT
>DAOUSP010000167.1 GCA_030627155.1 Candidatus Aminicenantota bacterium | reverse complement strand
TGATTTGAATGACGGAAGAAACAGTTTAGGAATCTATGAAACACTGTCATTTATTCAGGAAGGATCTTCTCGCCATGACATCGCAACGCTTAAAGATAGAACAAAGTGGCAGTATTACGGCATGCGTTTCTTAGCACAAAGCATTGCACGCCATGGGGAAGAAATCAATGTCCTTGTTAGAGGATTACGTAAAGACTTATTAGAGAAAGCAAAGAAATATTCAGAAGAAGATATGGTCCATCTTAGAATGAAATATACGAGAGATGAAAAACAGCCTACATTGACCATTAAAATGTTTGAGCGGGCAGAAGCACCAATAAGAGGGATTCTTAAGATGGATAAAAAAGCTGGGGACATTCTTACGATGGATGATATCTCTCCATATCCCTTCCCATCAAAGTATAAGATAGTTGAGGAAACAGTAAAGAACTGGTTTCCCAATGTTGAGCCAATAATAAGTGTTTCAAGGCCATTGGGCTATATTATTCCTGCGAAGTATCATGCAATAGCCGAGATTCTTATACGTCATGGCTTAAATGTGCATATTTTCGCCCAGGATAGTTCTGTGGATGTTGAAGCTTACCAGGTGAGTGATGTTGTGCCTGCTGAATATGACTATCTTGCACCTTTGAAAATAGAGGTGGAACCAAAAGTCCTTAAATCAGTTGTGAAAAAAGGAGATTATTATATCTCTTGTGCTCAGGATGGAGCTAATCTAATTCCTTCGTTACTTGAACCACAATCTCTTTATGGATTAATACGCTACTGGAAGCTTCAATTGGTCCCTGAAAAAGGGAGTGTTTTCCCTTTTTACAGAGTTATAAAACCGATAAACCTACCTCTTATGCCCTATAAAAACTGGAAAAAATAAAGGAAAAACTTTACTTTTTCTCTATAAGTTCTCAGAAATATAATTTCTACGAGGATCGGCCGACGGCTCCTTTCAGCTTGGGCTGGCTGTTCCTCGATGTTAAAGGCCATTTTTTTCTTCTTTATTCTCTTTTCTGTCTAGTCTGTCTCGCAAGTCTATCCCTAATTTACTCCTCACTCCTCACCCTTTCACTATCTATCTTACGAGCTTACGAGATTGCCACGTCGCTGTGCTCCTCGAAATGACAGAGGCAACTCCTCACTCTTTTTTAGCTGGTCTTAGCGAATCTAGCGGTATTAGTGTCATTGCGAACTCCGTCAGGAGTGTGGCAATCTCATCCTTTTTCCTCGTCTAGCTCATCTAGCCCTTAAGCACCTCTTTAACTTTAGCGCCAATATCAGCCGGGTTTTTTACAACAAGGACACCGGCTTCTTCAAGTGCCCGAATCTTTTCTTTGGCTGAGCCTTTGCCTTCTGCAATGATTGCTCCTGCATGCCCAAGGCGCCTTCCAATTGGTGCTGTCTGCCCGGCAATAAAGCTTACTACAGGTTTATGGAATTCTTCTTTGATATATTCTGCAGCTTCTTCTTCTGCATTTCCCCCGATTTCGCCAATGATGATTACTGCATCAGTGTCGACATCTTCTTTAAACATCTTTAATAGGTCTACATACTTTAATCCAACAATAGGATCGCCGCCAATGCCGATTGCAGAAGATTGTCCGTATCCTTCTTGTGTAACCTGATGGACAGTCTCATAAGTCAATGTTCCAGAACGTGAGATTATTCCAATTGTTCCAGGAACATGGATATCACTTGGCATGATTCCAATTTTACATTTTCCGGGGGAAATGATTCCTGGAGTATTAGGGCCGATAAGATGGCAAGCTTTAGTTTTTAAGAAATGTTTGACTTTTAGCATATCAAGCGTAGGAATTCCTTCTGTGATGCACACAACCAGATTTATGCCAGCATCAGCCGCTTCCATGATAGCATCAGCTGCAAAGCGAGGAGGGACAAAGATAATAGATGCGTTAACTCCTTCTTCATGGACTGCATCAAAAACTGTGTTGAAAACAGGAACTTTCTGATGAACTTGACCTCCTTTTCCAGGCGTGACTCCTGCAACAACTTTTGTTCCGTATTCAAGCATTTTTTTTGTGTGGAAGGTACCTTCGTTTCCAGTGATTCCTTGAACAACTACGCGAGTAGTCTCGTCAATTAAAATACTCATGATGGGCCCATTTATTTTTGCTTTGTAAGGGAAACAACTTTTATTGCTGCCTCTTTCATGCTGGAAGCTGGATAAAAAGGCATCCCTGATTCATTAAGAATCTTTTTTCCAATATTTGCATTGGTCCCTTCTATTCTCACAACCATCGGGATATTCAAGCGAATTTCTTTAGCAGATTTTACGATACCATTGGCTACAAGGTCGCAGCGGACTATCCCTCCAAATATATTGATAAGGGCTGCTTTTACATCTTTATCAGATACAAGGATTTTGAAAGCTTTTTTGACTGCTTTCTCAGAAACACCACCGCCGATATCTAAAAAATTGGCTGGCATGCCGCCTTCGTATTTGATGATATCCATAGTTGCCATTGCCAATCCTGCACCATTTACCATGCAGCCAATATTTCCATCTAACTTTATGTAGTTAAGACCGAATTTTGAAGCTTCTGCTTCCAAAGGGTCTTCCTCATCCAGGTCCCTCATTTTTTGGATTTCAGGATGGCGGAAAAGGGCATTATCGTCAAAGATCATTTTGGCATCGATAGCAACCAGTTTGCCTTCGCTTGTAATGACAAGTGGATTTATTTCAACCAGAGAGGCATCTGTGGATTCAAAAGCTTTGTAAAGGTTTGAGATAAGTTCTATCGCCTGTCTGTGGGTATCTCCATCAAGCCCAAGCTTGAAGGATAGTTTTCTTGCCTGGGATGCTAAAAGCCCTGTGGCTGGGTTTATATATTCCTTAAAGATAAGTTCAGGTTTTTGTGTTGCCAATTGTTCGATTTCAACACCACCTTCGGGCGAAATTATAACAACAGAAGCTTCTTGTTCTCTGTCTATTACAATCCCTATATAAAGCTCTTTGTGGAAATCAAATGCTTCTTCGACAAGGATTTTCCGGACTTTTTTCCCCTGTTGATTAGTCTGGGGAGTAATTAAAGTCATGCCGATCATTTGTTGAGCAATGGTTCTGGCTTCTTCAGGAGATTTTGCAAACTGGATTCCTCCGCATTTTCCCCTGCCACCAGCGTGCACCTGAGCTTTCAAAGCAACTTTTCGGCCTAATATCCGGGCAATTTCGAATGACCTGGCTGGGGTGTCGGCAATTTCCCCCTTTGAAATTCGCACACCAAAACGGCTCAAAATTTGCTTTGCTTGATATTCGTGTACTTTCGTTACCTTAATCCTTTTTATAGGTGTTTTTATGATAAACGAACATTAAACTAATGTCTAAAATATCGCTTTTTTATAAGGCTCCCAAAAGAAAAATCAACCATGGAATTAAGGAAATGACTAAAAAGGCTCCTTTCTATATTGATTTTTGCCTTTTTCATAAAGATCACCGCCGTATATATCATTAATAACAATGGACGAAAAATCTTTGACCTTTAATCTGTAGATAGCTTCAGGGCCTAATTCAGGATAAGCTATAATCTCTGCTTTTTCTATGCATTTTGAGATTAGTGTTCCAACTCCTCCTATGGCTGCCAGATAAACAGCTTTATATTTTTTCAAAGACTCCTTAACTTCTTTACTTCGGCAACCTTTACCAATAGTTCCTTTGATACCAAGTGAATAGAGTTTGGGAGCATACAAGTCCATTCTGTAACTTGTTGTTGGACCAGCAGAACCTAT
>DAOUSP010000158.1 GCA_030627155.1 Candidatus Aminicenantota bacterium | reverse complement strand
ATTCATACGATCAGCATACATCTAAAATTCGAGGAACCAGATAGAAAGGAACCGAGGTTAATTTATATATTTTTCCCCATATTTTGACTTTCTCTGTTTTCAAATGACCGCTGTATATCCGTAAAAGCCGATGATTTTTTACCACATCGGCAAAACTATAAAGAGATCTTAATCTTCCTGCTCTGCCAGATTTGACTTCTATCCCAAAAATTGTTCCACCTGCTTGAAAACAGAAATCAACTTCTGCAGTGCCTTCTCGTTTTCCCTTTGCCCAGTACAAAAGGACAGGAATATGATTTGTAAATTGTGCGAGAATATTTTGTCCTACAACCTGTTCTGCGATTCTTCCCCTGTAAAAATCGTCCAGATCTTTAAGATCTATAAGTGCCTCTTGGACACCCATCCGATGATTCACAAGCCCAATATCAAGGAAGAGAAGTTTCTTCGGTCTTTTTCTCTGCCCAATTAAAGGGATTTCTTTCGATTTCGTTGCTTGAACTTGATAGATTAACTTGACTTTCTCTAAAGTATCAAATGCCGTGCTCATTTCTCTGCTTCTGAAATTTGATCCACCAAATTTCTCATAGGTGACGGTCATCCCTGCAAATAAAGGAGCCTGCTCAATCACATACCTCAGATACTTCGCGTTAGCCAGAGATGAGTATTTATAAACGTCTTCCGAATAACTTGTGAAAAGCGAAGAATAAATGGGCTTAAGGCTATCGATACTCTGATTTTCAATATATAATTTTACAACCTCCGGCATCCCCCCAATCATTGTGTATTCATAAAAATGTCTCAATCCTTCCTGATGAATGGCTTCAGGAATTTTTTCTTCTAAAGAAATGGACTTTAAAAAATTTAAAAGTTCGGTCTCTTTTTGTGCTTCTAAATATTCAAAAAAATCAAGAGGATAAACATAAGCATATTCTATTCTCCCAACAGGAAGCGAAAATCCTTCTCTTTCAATCTTTGCCTGAAATAATGAGCCGGCAGCGATGACGTGAAGATCTGGCTTCTCCTCATAAAAAAATCTTAAAAGCTTCATTAAAGATGGAGAGTTCTGAATTTCATCAATAAAAACTAAAGTTTCACCGGGTACAATCTTCTGGTGAAATTTAATTTGGATAATCTTTTCAAAGTCAGCAAGGGAAATTTCCTCTCTGAATAATCGTAAGTGGTCGATATTCTCCAGATTCAAATGTATTAAATTTTTAAAATATTTCTTCCCGAACATTAAAACTGCTGAAGTTTTTCCTACTTGCCGGGCTCCTCTTAATATTAAAGGTTTTCTCCCCTTTTTATCTTTCCATTCGATCAGATAATCAATAATTTTTCTTGGAAACATCACTGCTCCTTTATTAACCTGAATTATTCATAAAGAATGCCGATACCTATATTTAACCTTTATGAAATCTGCTTTTCAGCGTTATATTTCGCAAGATTGAGATAGTCGTTTTCTTTGTTGAGTTTAATTTTAATTATAATCGGCATTCCTTACCTTCCAGGCGAGCCGATCTTACCGCATCTGCTTCGTTACAGCGCATTCGTGGTGAAGGACCACAACTTCATGCGCTGTGCCTTGCATCTGCAGCAACCTCGACTCGTGAATAGCCCAGGTTGAATATATCTACATAAATATGTGCTATATTTTTCCATATAATGTCTATAGTTAGTACTAATTTAATACACATACTGTATAATGTCAATATATATTTAAAAAATTTTCTTTTTTGCCCTTGTGATAAGGCCAACTTAATAGAAAAAATTAGCCCTCAAAGCTAACAGAAAAAGCGGCTCGCTGAAACACGATAAAAAAACCAGAGAATGCTACATTTATTTTAACAATAATTACCACGCCCATGCTGTACAGAATTGTAAGAAGCTGAATAGTCTTCTTCAAGAAGACAATAAAAGGTAAATCGTATGCAGTACTTGCTAAAAAATACTTTCCTTAACTACTGTCAAGCGGCGTGATATATTACGAGAGGATTGGCGTATACATTCACGAGATTGTGTCGCAAGGTATGCATTATTATTAATAGAAAGATTTTTCATTTACCGTCAACAGACGTGAAGGAAGCCGTGATTAGAAAAGAAAATCAAATTTGTCGAAAGATCATAAGAACGGTTTTTGAAATACATGTCTATCAAGTATAACTGTACTTTATTGCTGAAAATGCGAAGTAAAGGGGAAAAAACTTAATTCTTTGGTCGGGCATCTCTGAAAAAGGTGCTGAAGAAAATACAATGCCAAAAGGACAATTCTGATATGATTTGAGCAACAGATGCAGGCTTCGCAAACGCCCTGCTGATCCGCTTTTAATCTCAATAGGAACAATTTTCCCACCTATTACTGTGAGATAATCCACCTCAGCAGTGCTACTCCTGGCCTCCCGAGCCCAATAATACAAATCAGAATCTTGTGATACCATTAACTCCTGCCCAACAAATTGTTCTGCCATAGCGCCCTGATAAACCGAGAGCAGATCAGTCTTAGAATATTCTTTCACCACATTGATTCCACAAAGATTCTGCCATATTCCACTATCCACCATTATGGCTTTGAACTTTCTTGAAGATACTGATGCTCCCAAGGGTAACCCTGAGGGACTGGCCGAGGAAACTTTATGGACTGCTCGAGCCATACAAAGTGTCTCAAAGGCTTTTTTTATCGTTGGATGGCTATATCCCTCAGCCAGATGAGTATAAATTGTCTGCTGCCCGACATAGCGGGCGACTCCAGCCAAAACAGAATCAAGACAATTTCTGTTTACACGAGGATGATACTTGGAAAAATCATTTCTGAAAGAATCACAGAGTTCTTGGTGAACCAAAAAACTTTCTTTGAGAGATTTAGAATCCACATAAACCTGAACGCTTTCTGGCATACCACCAACGAAACAATATTTCTTTAATTCGTCCAGTAGAAGTTTATGGACAGGATCGGAAATTGGCTTTGGTTTTGACATGACTACATCTGCCGCCTCGTCTCTTCCTTTAGCTAAGAGATACTCTACAAATGTCATCGGATACATGTTGAGAAATTGTATTCGGCCCACAGGAAATGAGATTTCACTCATCACAAACTCAAGCAGCGAACCTGCAGCTATGACATGTAATTCTGGAATACTTTCATAAAAATATCTTAGTGCCATGATAGCCCTGGGACAGCTTTGTATTTCATCGAAAAACAAGAGACTCTTTCCCGGGATTATTTTCTCATTCAGAAATATTTCCAATTCAGAGATGATTCTGTGTGGATCCAGATTGCCTGAAAAAATGCCATGCCAATCTCGGTTTTTTTCAAGATCCACCGTAAGCAGGTTATTAAAATATTTTTTTCCGAATTTTTGAATGGAATAAGTCTTTCCGACTTGCCTGGCTCCCCTCACAATGAGAGGTTTACGACGCCCGGAGTTTTTCCATTCCAATAATTTTTTCTCAATAAACCTTTGCATGGTGGAATCCTGTTTTGTTTTTTATATTCTATAATTTATAATTTCAAATATCAAGGATTATATTTAATTTATAATTTCAAATATCAAGGTTAATAGGATATATTCTCATTTTTGACCAAGTTCCATTAGTTGCCATTCGCAATCACATGTACTATTGCAAAAAATTGTGGGTAATCAAAGAAAGATTGCTGAAAAAAGTGGAATCACAAAAAAAGTTATCTGGAAGAAGAAAGAAGTAAAATGAAGTGGTCTAAATGTTAACAGAAAAAGCGGCTTGCTGAAACACGATAAAATAGATTATCTTTCTTTTTTAGTATGTTATTTTCATGCGTGACTTGGACAACTGGAATGTTGTTCAAGATACTTGAGTGTTTATAATGATGCCTGGCAATGGGGTCATCTTTCAGCTTGGCTTCGAAAAAACACCAGGGAGTGTTGT
>DAOUSP010000188.1 GCA_030627155.1 Candidatus Aminicenantota bacterium | reverse complement strand
TCATTTTAATCTGCTGAGAGAGGAAAAAGGTCCTTTTTTTATTTATTTTCTTTTAGCTGTAATTTTTATTGGAGATACAGGGGCTTTTTATGTGGGGAAACTTTGGGGGAAGAGAAAATTGGTGCCTATGGCCAGTCCAAAAAAGACCTGGGAAGGAAGTATTGCGGGAATTATTACGGCTTGCCTTGGAGGGATAGCCGCACAGCAGATTTTTTTCCATGATATATCATTGTGGAGGGCAGTTGTTTTTGCCTTTTTAATTCATGCTGTTGCACAAGTCAGTGATCCTTTTGAGTCTCTTTTTAAGCGAGCCGCAGGTGTTAAAGATTCTTCAAATATTCTTCCAGGACATGGAGGGTTTTTAGACCGGGTTGACAGCTTAATATTGGCGACTCCCTTTTTCTATTATTTACTGCAATTATTTAAGACGATTGAGTGAAAAATATAGGCGAATATAAATAATATGATGAAAAACGTTTCGATTTTGGGTTCCACCGGCTCAATTGGAAGGAATACCCTTCAGGTTATCGAGCATCTGTCTGACAAGTTTAATATAGTGGGGCTTGCTGCAGGAAAGAACGCAAAACTGCTCAAGAAACAGGTAGAAAAATTCAAACCCAAAGTTGTTTCCTTGGAAAGAGCTGAAGATGCCCAGGAAATCATGCAAGCATACAGCCATTTAGGGCTCCGGGTGGTTTCTGGCAGGGAGGGAGCTGAAGAAATTGCTCAAATAGAGGATAATGATATTGTTGTTTGTGCAATAACAGGTATCAATGGCTTGCTTCCGACTTTAGCTGCTGTTAAGGCGGGGAAACGTGTGGCATTAGCCAATAAGGAATCCATGGTTGTCGCAGGCTCCTTACTAAAGAAAGAAGCAAATAGAACCGGTGCAGAAATCATCCCTGTAGACAGCGAGCATAGCGGTGTGTTTCAATGCCTGGCAAAGGAAAACCGGGAAAACATAAAAAGGATAATTCTCACAGCTTCCGGAGGGCCATTTTTTCGAATGCCAAAGGAAGACATACAAAAAATAACACTTGAAGAGGCCTTGAATCACCCTCGTTGGAAAATGGGGGCAAAAGTCTCCATTGACTCTGCCACATTGATGAATAAAGGACTGGAGCTAATCGAAGCCAAGTGGCTTTTTGATTTGCATCCCCAACAGTTAGAAATCTTGATACATCCACAGAGTATCGTGCATTCACTTGTCGAGATGAAAGATGGTTCTGTTCTGGCACAAATGAGTACAACGGACATGAGAATCCCTATTCAATATGCTTTGACATATCCTCAAAGAGAGAAGGCACCTGTTGCTTCTTTAGATTTAAGCCAGATACAGTCATTAGATTTTTTTGGAGTTGATACAAATAAATTTCCTCTTATTAAGATTGCCCGCCGTGCTTTAAAGGAAGGCGGAAGTTTTCCTGTGGCCCTTAATGCTGCAAATGAAGAAGTCGTGGAGGCTTTTCTGAAAAAAAAGCTAAGGTTTTCAGAAGTTTATGATGTTATCAGGGAAACAGTTGAAGCTCACAACGCACGAGAGGTTAATAGTATAGAGGAAATATTTCAAATCGACCGGGAAATAAGAATAAAAACCCGGAAAATTATTGAACAAAGGTGTTGAAATGATATCAATATTAGGAATTATATTTTCATTTGCAATCGTTTTTGGAATTCTTGTTTTTGTGCATGAGTTCGGCCATTTTTTTATGGCAAAACTGGTAAAGATAAGAGTCGAAGTTTTTTCTTTCGGATTTGGCAAAAGACTATTTGGATTTAAGAAGGGAGAAACCGATTATCGTGTGAGTTTGATACCTATGGGAGGTTATGTAAGGTTCACAGGAGAGGATTCCTATGAACGCAAAAAAGACCTTGACCCAGGGGATTTCATGGCAAAGAAAAGATGGCAGCGCTTCTTGGTTATGGTCATGGGTCCAGTCATGAATATTTTTTTAGCGCTTGTTTTTGTCACTATTATCAATATGGCTGGGGTAAGTGTTCCGGAATATCAGATGCAAAAGCCAGTCATTGGATGGATTGAGCCAGGTTCTCCTGCTGACAAGGTGAATTTACAGGTTGGAGACAGAATTTTAAGCATCAACAATAAATCGACAAAAACTTGGAGTGATGTGGAACTGGCAGTAGGTACTAAACCCAAAAGGGAAATCGAAATAAAGGTCAAACGGAAAGGTGAAATCCTTAAAATTAATCTATTTACAGAGAGCAAAACCCGGTACGAATTGGGATATGCTGGGTTTTTTGGTGAAATATTGACACAGGTGATGATGATAAAGCCAGGCTCGCCAGCAGAGAAAGCGGGCTTATTACCGGGAGATGTTATTCTCGCCATTGATGGACAACCAGTTTATTACTATAAATTTGTAGAAATCATTCAAAAGAATCCTGATAAACCGCTTGAGTTTTTAATAGAGCGACAGGAAGAAAGGCTTACGCTTCAAGTAGCACCAAAGCGGGAAGGGACTGTTGGTCGAATTGGAATCATGCAGGGTCCGAAGTCCATAACTGAGAAGTATGGTTTCTTTGCAGCAGCTGGTAAAAGTTTCAAGGAAAATACAAAGCTTGCTTTTCTTGTCATTAATTTTATAAAGGAATTAATCACTGGAGAGGCTTCCGCAAAACAGCTTGGTGGGCCAATTGAAATTGCCAATTTTTCCTATGCTGCCCTAAGGATGGGTTTGCTTGCAATGATGAGCTGGATTGCATTGTTCAGTCTTCAGCTTGGAATAATCAATCTGTTTCCTATCCCTGTGCTTGATGGGGGACAGATATTTGTCCTGATGCTTGAGGGTATCTTCAGGAAAGATTTTAGCCCTAAGATTAAGCAAATAGTGATGCAAATAGGATTTGCCATGTTCCTATTTATTCTTGTCTTTGTCATTCTTAATGACATAGTTAAAAGGCTTCCGAATGGCTGGGAAAGTCTGGTTCCATGGTAAAAAAAAACACGCATTTATGCAGCAATCATCTAAGAAAACCAGCTGCTGAAACATTCCAAAGAAGAAAGACAAGGCCTGTTAAGATAGGCGGAGTTACAATCGGTGGAGGCGCACCGATTGTTGTCCAGTCTATGACAAAGACAGATACGAGAGATGTCAAAGCTACACTTTCCCAGATTAAACGATTGGAAAAGGCAGGATGTGAGATTGTACGCCTTGCTGTTCCTGATATGGATGCTGCGCAAGCGCTTGGCCAAATTCG
>DAOUSP010000181.1 GCA_030627155.1 Candidatus Aminicenantota bacterium | reverse complement strand
TCTGGGATGGACTTGTTTTGAGCTGCACGATTTTCAATAGTAAGCCCCTCAACATCCCTGAATTCCACTTTGCCTTCCCTGACTTCATCTTGCAGGATGAATTCCAATAATCGGCGGGATTCTGCTGCAATATAAGGTCCGATGCCGTCACCGCCTATTACCCCAATAATAATTGGTTTCAACTGAGCATAGTCAATCCAGTCCTGAGCACTTTTCATTGCTTCTACACGATTAAGTTGCTCTTCTACAAGTTGACCAAAATGTTCCTTTGCTTTTTCGATAGTATTAGGACTCATAATTAATATTGCCTCCATAAAATAATATATTATTAGAGTTAGAATACTATAATTTTTTAGTATTAAAATCAATATAAAATAAGTTGTCAAAGAGCAAAATTTTTGACAAAATTCCTTAAACAATTTATACATTATTTAAAAGATGTTTAAATAAAATAATGGAGAAATAAAAATGTTGGAATCATATTTAAATCATGAAGCTGAACGAAGAAAACAAGGAATTCCTCCTTTGCTTCTTACTCCTGAGCAAACGGAGGAGGTTTGTCATTTTCTTGAAAATCCGCCAGAAGATAAAAAGAATTTACTCTTGGATTTACTTAAAAATAGAGTCTCGCCTGGAGTGGACCCTGCAGCCAAGAAGAAAGCTGAATGGCTTTATAAAATAGCTACGAGTGCAGTTTCTTCTCCATTAGTTACTCCAAAAGAGGCTGTTTTTTTATTGGGGACCATGCTAGGCGGGTACAATGTAGAGCCATTGATTTTACTGTTAGAAAATGATGAGCTTGCTAAATATGCAGCCAATGCATTAAAAAACATCATACTTATCTACAATTCTTTTGATAAAGTTTTTAAATTAGCATCAAAAAACCTTTATGCTAAAGAAGTAATCACTTCCTGGGCAAATGCAGAGTGGTTTTTATCTAAACCTGATTTTCCTGATAAAATCGTCTGTAAGGTGTTCAAAGTTGATGGGGAAACAAATACAGATGATTTATCTCCAGCAAAACATGCCTGGAGCCGGTCAGACATTCCTTTCCATGCTCTGTCTATGGGAGAAACAAGGTTTCCTGGTGGAACCCAGACAATAAAGAAATTCAGGGATGAAGGTTACAGGGTTGCGTTTGTTGGAGATGTGGTAGGTACAGGGTCTTCACGAAAGTCGGCCACGAATTCTTTATTGTGGCATATTGGAGAAGATATTCCTTTTATCCCAAATAAAAGACGTAGCGGTATTGTTATTGGTGGAATAATTGCACCAATCTTCTTTAATACGGTCGAAGATTCTGGGGGGCTTCCGATTGCTAGCGATGTGACACATATGAAGACGGGAGATGTAATTACGATTGATTTTAAGCGTGGTGTAATTATAAATGAGAGCGGGAAAGAAGTTAGTTCGTTCGAATTGAAACCAAAAACTATAAAAGATGAATTTCGAGCCGGAGGACGCCTCTTTTTAATAATCGGAAAATCATTGACCGAAAAAGCGCGCAAAGAGTCAGGAATGCCTGAAGCAGAGTGCTTTACTAAGATTGAAATTCCTTATCCGAAGGAAACACAGGGGTATTCATTAGCACAAAAAATTGTCGGTCAGGCATGTGGAGTAAAAGGAGTGGTACCTGGGAGTTCCTGTGAGCCCAAAATGACGACTGTTGGCTCGCAGGACACTACAGGCACCATGACAGCTGATGAGCTAAAAGAGCTTGCATGTATGGAGTTTCAATCGGATTTATTTATGCAGTCATTCTGCCATACAGCCGCCTATCCTAAACTGTCAGATGTAAAGATGCATAAGTCTCTCTCTCGATTTGTCGTGGAAAGGAAAGGAATTGCTCTCAAACCTGGAGATGGCGTAATTCATTCATGGCTAAACAGGCTTCTGATACCGGATACAATGGGTACAGCAGGAGATTCTCATACAAGATTTCCAATAGGGCTGAGTTTTCCTGCCGGTTCCGGACTTGTAGCATTTGCAGGAACATTGGGTTTTATGCCTTTGGATATGCCAGAATCAGTGCTTGTGAAATTTAAAGGGAAATTGAATCCCGGAATCACGTTAAGGGATGTTGTTAATGCTATACCTTATTTTGCCATAAAACAGGGATTGCTGACTGTAGAAAAAGAAGGAAAGAAAAATGTTTTCAATGGACGCATCTTAGAAATGGAAGGATTGCCTGATCTTACAGTCGAACAGGCGTTTGAACTTACGAATGCTACTGCTGAACGTTCAGCAGCAGGAGGGACGATTGCTCTTTCAAAGGATAGTGTGGTGAAATACTTGAAGAGCAACATCGCTTTGATGAGAAATATGATAGAAGATGGATATCAGGATGCAGATGCACTTAAGAGGCGGATTGATGCCTGTCAAGATTGGCTGGAAAACCCTGTGCTTCTTAAAAGGGATGAAAATGCTGAGTATGCATCAATTCTTGAAATTAACTTTGAAGATATAAAAGAGCCAATCGTTGCTTGTCCCAATGATCCAGATGATGTGAAATCGTTATCTGAAGTAGCTGGAGATAAAATTGATGAAGTCTTTATCGGTTCTTGTATGACAAATATCGGCCATTTCCGTGCTGCTGGAAAAATATTTGAAGGAGCTGGCTATCTGAATACACGCGTATGGTTGACTCCTCCTACAAAGATGGACAGGGCAAAGTTGATGCAAGAAGGTTATTATTCGATTTATGCAAGCATAGGAGCTCAGACAGAGATTCCTGGATGCTCTCTATGTATGGGAAACCAGGCAAGGGTCAGGCCTAAAGCTAACGTAATATCTACATCCACTCGAAACTTCGATAATAGAATGGGTGATGGAGCACGTGTTTATCTTGGGTCAGCTGAACTTGCAGCAATTTCAGCTTTATTGGGAAAATTGCCAACGCCTGAAGAATATTTTTCCATTTTTAAAGAAAAGCTTTTTCCTTATGTGAATGAAATATATCGATATCTTCAATTCGACCAAATGGAGAGTTTATCTTTAGATTATTAAAGAGAGGACCACTTAAAATATCTTCTTTAGGCATAAGAGACAGCATCATTGACAAGATTTTCATTGCTCCAAATTTTTTACAGGAGAAAATCTTATGATTAATTTAAGCGGAGCTAAAGTATTGGTTACTGGTGGCTCGAGAGGCATTGGCCGTGCAACGGCTGTTCTGTTTGCTAAAGCAGGGTGTGATGTTGCAATAAGTTACCTCAGAAGAAATGATGCAGCCGAACAGGT
This sequence comes from Candidatus Aminicenantota bacterium, assembly GCA_030627155.1. Taxonomy (GTDB): domain Bacteria; phylum Acidobacteriota; class Aminicenantia; order Aminicenantales; family Aminicenantaceae; genus Kmv29. The sequence goes on along the minus strand of DAOUSP010000181.1, from coordinate 232 downwards.
GAAGCAGACTATAAGGGAACTTGGAAAGAAATGCTTGGCCTTTCAGGTGGATGTTACATGCAAAGACAGTATAAACAATATGGTTAAGAAAATCATTAAAGATTGGGGAGAAATACATGTGTTGGTGAACAATGCAGGGATATGGACATATGGAGAGATTGGGAAAATGAGTGAGAGAGTATGGTCAGAAACCATGAAAATAAACTTGGACAGTGTTTTTTATTTCTGCAAT
>DAOUSP010000217.1 GCA_030627155.1 Candidatus Aminicenantota bacterium | reverse complement strand
AGGTTCATAAGTTCTATAGTCTGCTTTTCATATGTCATTATTCGCCTCCCACAGTCATCTTGGATATCTTTATAGTCGGGCATCCATCAGTAACAGGTGCTTCCTGTCCGCCTTTTCCGCATGTTCCTGTTTGAAGGCCAAAATCAAGGTCAGAGCCAACCATCTCGATTTTATTAAGAATATCGATATTTGTACCGATGAGCGTTGCGTGCTTTACAGGCGCTGTAATTTTTCCGTTTTCAATAAGGAACCCAGAGCTAACAGAGAAAGTGAATTTCCCTGAATCTTCAACCTGTCCTCCCTGGTACCTTTGTGCATAAAGACCTTTTTGGACGGATTTAATGATTTCTTCAGGGGAATATTCTCCTTTTTCCATGTATGTATTGCTCATCCGGGGGATAGGAATACAGGTGTAATCCTGTCTGCGTCCATGCCCTGTGAGGTCTTTTTTCATCAGTTTTGCTGAAAGGCGGTCTTGTAAAAACCCCGCCAGTTTCCCTTTATGTATGAGAATGGTCTTTTTGGGAAACGTGCCTTCGTCGTCAACATTGTATGATCCTCGAAAATAGGGGATTGTCGGGTCATCGTAAATACTGATTTGTTCGTTTCCAACTTTTTCCCCAAGTTTATTCCAGAAGACAGAAGTTTTTTTCCTTATAAAATCTGCTTCAAGAAGATGGCCGACAGCTTCGTGAATTAGAACTCCACTGTGGCCAGGAGCTAATACTACTGGCATCTCTCCAGCAGGGGGAAGTTTGGCTTCTAATAGACCCAAAGCTTCCTGAGCAGCTTGACTTCCAATGATTTCGGGCTTAAGTGTATTTTTGAAGTATTCCAGGCCTACTCTTCCTCCTCCTCCAAAGAAGCCGGTTTCTCTTTTTTGCCCCTTTTCTGCAATAGCAACACAAACAAGTTTAATTAGAGGGCGAACATCTGTTACTATTAATCCTTCTGAGTTTATAATCTTCACATGTTGAATCTGGTCAATGAGCGAAACTTTTATTTTTTTGATTCTTGAATCATATTTCTGGGCAGATGAGTATACTGATTTAACAATTGAAATTTTGGTATCTAAACGGGCACTATGGGCAGGAATTAGAATGGGATAATAATTGTGTGGGACTGACTGAGGAAGGAACCGCTTGGCATTCCTTAAAGAAGACTCTGAAGCAATGGCTGCTGCTGTTTGAGCAGCTTTCTTTATTTTTTCGAATGAAAGGTCGTTTGTGTAGCCATAGCCAGTTTTTTCTCCAGACAGCACACGTATTCCCAAGCCAAGACGAATACTTTCATCTGTTTCCTTGATGATGTCTTCTTCCATGTTTACCAGATGATAAATGCTATATTCAAGAAATATCTCTGCGAAATCTCCCCCTCGAGAGAGGGCAATGTTAAGGGCTTTTTTAAGATCCCTTTCTGTTAGCTCAAAAAGGCCTTCAAACTTAAGAGATTGAATTTTTTCTTTTTTTTTCATATTCTTGCAATTCCATTGACAAAAGATTATTGCTGTTAGTCCTAATCCTGTTTTCTTTATGAAACCCCATCTTATTAATGAATCCAAAGCACTTTTCTTTTCCTGTTAGCATCAATAAATAGTAACGAGACTTTAATGAAAATGTTGTTGGTTAAAGTAATTTTAGAATCCGGGAAATCCTTTGCTTTTCATCAAGTGGTTTGCAAGAGTCAAGATCCACAGCCACGCAAGCTCCATCCTTCATTTGGGTAAATATTTTTCCTGCTGCATGTGGGCGTCCAGCAAGGTGAGGTGCATCGAGAAGACCTATTTCTACAGAACGTGCAAGTGTGTACGGGTCTGTCCATGGGTCTATGACATCATATGATGCAATTTCTTTGATTGCCTTAAGGAGATAGCGAGCGTCGTTGATAAGTTCTTCTTTACGTTCTTGGATTTTTTTATCATCTAACATAGGAAGAGGCCCCAAAAAGTAGTTATTAATGCTACCAATTACAATTTTAGAACTTTCAATTATATCTGAAGGGGTGGCAGCATGGTCACCCTCGCAGAACCCAACTACATGTATTATTTGTGGGTTTAAAGCCATCTGATAGAAGCATGAAGTTGCAAGCTGCCCTTTAGCTACATGTGGGTCTGGCGATAAACTGGCCAAGCCAGTTCTCGTCTGGCGAATCGAAGTGAATCTTTCGTCATGCAGAGATTCTATCATTTCGATTTTTGCAAGCATTTTGGCTAAATCCATGGGAGGCGAAGTCATCGAAGGAGTGTTAAACATATACTGGGCCACATAATGAGTGGTTCCTACCTGTTTTGCATTGTACGCTGCTAAGAAGGCGGCTGCCACAGCTACTGTATCTGGGGCATCACGAAGGCTCCAGTGGTGAGATTCGTTGACTTCCAAAGGAATTTTGTGTTTTGCATACCATCTCATGGCTTCCTGGTTTTCTCTTATTGAATCTACAAGGGGTCTATCAGAACGTCCATCCAGCTGATTGTACCATAGAAGAGGAATAGCACCCCAAGCAATATGGATTGTTTTTAGAGACATTTCTGCCCATTTGATTAAGTCACGTGTCCCTGAATAACAGCGTAAAAGCGGATAATTACCGCATCTGGATGCCTCATAAATGGCTTCAAGGTCTTCGTAGCATCTTAAAGGGACACCTCCAGCTCCATCTTGCTCATGCTTCATTTCCTTGGGACGGAAAAAATTTTCCTGTGCATTTTGGTCAGGCCCAATAGAAAGAATATCGATTGTTTCAGAAAGTGCTATCTCTCTTGTTCCTTTGGTAGTCTGTTTTACTGTGGGTTGGCCAAAGTGATGTCGAAGAAGTGGATACGGACGTTTGTAAGCGATGCGTTCCACAAGAGTCTGTGGAGGGAGTT
>DAOUSP010000034.1 GCA_030627155.1 Candidatus Aminicenantota bacterium | reverse complement strand
TTGATTCGCGCCAGGGCGCCCACAGAATATGGTTTCTCTTTAAACCGGCTGCGTTTGGCATAAGAATGAGAGACTATAAATTCATTGGTTAGATTTTTATAATCATCTCTGTATATTTTATCTCCAGTCGAAACAATAATCTCATCTCCAGCAAAGCCGTATTTATCATTGGCAGGATTGCAGCATGCATAGATTGTGTCATCTTCTGGACAATCAGGGTAATCGATTGTGCAGAACAGGTCGACTGTTTTTATTATTGAAGGCATGAATTCGACAGCACGTTCTTTTATCCAAATTAATTCATCTTTAGAGGGATACTTGCCAAAGCCACCGATAACAGGGTTTTCGCCATGGATATAGCGGCCGCTCGTGGTTTTCATTATATGGTTTCCGAAATTTTTCATTTGTAAGGCAAGTTTAACTTCTGATTCGTATTTGGATGCCATGGCAATTGCGTTGGGAAATCCCAGATAATCTGGAAGTGCAAGAAAAAATGTATGGAGTGAATGGCTTTCAATCATTTCTCCCATATGCATAAGCTCACGAAAAAGATGAACTTTGCGTGGGACTTCCACAGCCAGCGCATTTTCCATAGCACGGATGGCGGCAAATTTGTGAGAAAGAGTGCATATGGCGCAGATACGAGGGGCAATGCTAACATCCTCCTCTGGTGTTCTCCCTACAGTTAATCTTTCGATAAGCCGCGCCCCTTCGTTTATTATGAATTTCACATCGGTGACTACGTTTCCGTCGATTGTGGCAGAAATGCCTCCATTTCCCTCCACACGGGCAATGTGGTCAACACTTATCTTTTTCATCTTTACTCCTTACTTTATTAGTTGTTCAGAGACTTCAGCGATTTTAGTGCCAGAAAAGTTAGCCATTTTATTTTTAATAAGTTCATCATCGAACCCTTTTTCTTTCAGAAGATAATATTCAGAAGTCCAGTTGCCGCCCTCAACAGGTCCCCAACAACCAACACATGGAAGATTGTGGTTAATACAAATTGCTCCGCATCCGCCAGAGGTTAAAGGACCTAAACATAAAATGCCATTTTTGAGGAGGCAGTCGTTTTCATTGTATTTACATTCGACACACACAGGCTGCGGGTATCGTTCTGGAGGGTTTCCGCGCAGCATTCTGGTAAAAAAGTTTAGAAACTGTTCTTTACCTATGGGGCATCCAGGCAGATAATAATCGACTTTGATATAGGCGTCGATTGGTTTGGATTGAATTGGCTTAGTATGTGTCATTTCGATGTCCCCATAGACTTTTTTGAAATTTTCTTTCCATTCTTTTTCGTCGCAGAACCGGCCTTGGATTCCGCCAACCATAGAGCAAAGTCCTATAGCTACAACTATCTCGGCTCGCTTTCTGATATCCATCAGTTCTTCAATGTCTTTTTCTGTTGACACACTTCCTTCTACTAAAGCTATATCTAACTCGCCGTCAATATTGTCACTTTTTGCCATGAGAAAAGACTGTATGTCAGCCGCTTGGAAGATGTCTACGAGTTCATTTTCGCAGTCCAGGATAAGGAGAGCACAGCCTGCACAACCAGTAAGTTCGTATATTCCTATTTTTAATTTATCTTTTTTCATCGGTTTCTCCTTATATGAGCTCTCTCATATGGATAACATCCCAGTACGTGAACACAGGGCCATCAATGCATGTGTATATATAATCAATAGCGCAATGGCCGCATTTGCCTACTCCGCACTTCATCCTTCTTTCGAGAGTCATCAGAATCTGGTTCTTAGGGATGTTGAGCTTAATAAGCTCCTTAAGCACAAATTTGTACATAACAGGAGGCCCACAAACAAAAGCAAATGTTTTTGAGGGATTAATATCTTTAAGCAGCGGAAACAGAGTTGTTACTACTCCAATATTCTCTTTCCATTTTCCTGTGTCATCAGCATCCACTGTTAAGTAACATTCCAAATCATTTCTCTCTTTCAATGCAAAAAATTCTTCCCGTAAGATCATCTCTGCAGGTCTCTTTGCTCCATGGAGCAAGGCAACTCTTCCGAATATGTCACGGTTATCAAGGCAATACAGAAGGACAGACCGTAGAGGAGCTGCGCCCAGGCCGCCCATTACGATGATTATGTCCTTGCCATGCATACTTTCGATAGGAAATCCATTGCCATAAGGTCCGCGGATTCCAATATGGTCATTTTCTTTGAGCTTGAAAATGGCATTTGTTACAGTGCCGGCTTTCCGGATGCAAAACTCGAGCAAGCCTGGACGGGAAGGTGTTGAGGAGATGGAAAACGGAGCTTCTCCAGCACCAAGAACAGATATCATTGCGAATTGCCCTGGACTGTATTTAAAAGAAATTGCTTTTTCCATATCAACAAGGCGAACCTGGAAAAATTTCACATCTTCTGTAAGAGGATAGGTGCGGACAATCCTTGCTGCTTCAGGAAGATATGGGTTAGTTTGATTCATACATTTATTTTCGCCGTTCATTTTGTCACCTCTTTACTGAGTCGATTCCAAAAAGTATCCATATCTTTTCCCTCCAGGGCCTTGGCAACTGTTTGTACATTGATGTCAACTGGACAAGTAGAGGCACACCGGCCGCACCCAACGCATGCTGGTTTTCCGTATTTTGAAATATATGCCTGGAGTTTATGTGTATACCAAAGTTTCAGCCTTTGTGCTCTTTTTTCCCTGAAGTTTTCTCCGCCTGCGACCTCAGAATAACTTTCTAAAGTGCATGCATCCCAGCATCGGCCTATTTCTGAGGTATCCTTGTTTAATAAGGGTTTATCAAGAACATTATAGCAGTTGCAAGTGGGGCAAACATTGCTGCATGAACCGCAAGCTAAACAGGCATCGCCTAATTTTTCCCATATAGGGTTTTCGTATTTGAGCTCCATGAGATCTGGCATGGCAACAAAGTTTATATCCACTTGAAAAGCTTTGTCGCGTTCATTTTGCCATTTAATATAAATCTGAATATCTTCATCTGTGATATCCTCGTCAAAAAATCCTGGTTTTATACGGATGCAATCGTCGCCTTGGCTGGATCCTATCCACACTAAATAGTCGTTTTCAAGTTCAGAGAAGAAAAGATCGTAGCCTTCTTCAATGATATGAGTATTCGTGGATTTACACATACAGTTTTCATCAGGCCAGCATGAAAGGCCTAATATCAACGTGTTTTGACGAGCTTTTGAATAATACGGGTCATCAAAAACATGCTGGAAAAAGCGATCTAAAATGAGGAGTCCATGTATGTCACATGGGTGAACTCCGAAAAGAATCTTTTTCGTCGCATGCGAAAAATCTTCTTCATAGCCTTGTTCTGTTGCGAGAAACATATTGAATGTGGGAGGGAGAAAAAGTTTTTTTGGGGGGAGAATAGTTCGGGTGTACTTAAGGTCAATTTGAGAAAAGTCCTTGATGAGCTGGAAGGAATGTTTGTTTTCGTATTTTTGAACAGGAGCCCATAACTCTGCCTCTTCTGAGATCGCTTCTAAGAATGAAAATAAATTTTCTTTTTTTAGTTTTACTATTTTCATTTTTATTTCCTTTTTTTATTTTTTTGCAGTAGCAATAAATTTTTACCATATATAAATTTTTTTTAATATAACATTATTTTTTTTCTTGTAAAAGGGATTTAATTTTAAAAAATCCAAAATTGATTTTTTATAGTCATTTCCATATAATTCAAGCAAATGAAACCGAAGATTGATATCGATTATGTCTGTGCTTTAGCACATCTGCAATTGACAGAAGAAGAGAAAAATCAAATTGCTCCCCAACTGAAAAAAATTGTTGAATGGGTGAACCGATTAGAAGAATTAGATATCAATGCGTCTGGAGGAGAAGTCTATTCCACAGTGTCTTTTTCTGCCCCTTTCCGAAAGGATGATGTCCAGCCGTCTTTATTAGAAGAGGATGTTTTGACCAACGCCCCAGAAAAAGCACACAAGTTTATTAAGGTGCCAAAGGTTATTGAAGAAAAATGAGTTTAACATCGTTTACGCTTTCTGAGCTTTGTTCTTTACTGGAGACAAGAAAAATCAAAGCTGAAGAGGTTGTGACTGATTATTTGAAAGAGATAGAAGAAAAAGATAGAAAAATATCTGCCTATATAACTGTTTTAGGAGACCTTGCCTTAGAGAAGGCAAAGAAAATCGATCAAAAAAAAGAGAGAGGCATTCTGGCAGGAATCCCTCTGGCCTTAAAAGACAACTTGCTCACAAAGGGAGTTCGGACGACATGTGCCTCCCGGATTCTTCAGAATTTTATTGCCCCCTATAATGCAACAGTAGTGGAGAAGTTGGAAAAAGAAGATGCAATTATAATAGGAAAAACCAACATGGATGAGTTCGCCATGGGCTCGTCAACTGAAAACTCTGCTTTTTTCACCACAAAAAACCCATGGGACTTAGAGAAAGTACCAGGAGGCTCAAGTGGTGGATCAGCCGCTGCTGTTGCCTCTAATATGGCTGCAGCTTCCCTTGGCTCAGATACAGGAGGTTCTATCCGGCAGCCAGCTGCCCTTTGTGGTCTCGTTGGGTTAAAACCCACCTATGGATTGGTGTCAAGGTATGGACTTGTTGCATTTGCGTCTTCATTGGACCAAATTGGGCCTTTAACAAGAACTGTTGAAGATTGCGCTGTCCTTACGAAAATCATTGGAGGCTTTGACGCGAAAGATTCCACGTCTTCCTGCGAACCCATTCCTGATTACCAAAAAGAGATGATGAAAAAATTACAATCTCTTAAGATTGCCTTTTTGAAGGAGAATATGCTGGAAGGAGTCGACGAAGGCGTTAAGGAAATGTATTATCACTCATTAAAGTTATTGGAACAAATGGGGGCAGAGCTTTATGAAATGGATTTTCCATCATGGGACTATGCACTTGCCTGTTATTATATCATCGCTCCTTCAGAAGCAAGTTCGAACCTTGCACGATATGATGGAGTTCGCTACGGGTATAGACAAACCGATTCCCAAACACTTAAGGAAATGTATGTAAAAACCAGGACAGAAGGTCTTGGGCCAGAGGTCAAAAGACGTATACTTTTAGGTACATTTGCACTAAGCTCTGGTTATTATGAGGCCTATTATGTGAAAGCCGCCAGGACAAGGCGCCTTATTACACAAGAATTTATGGAAGCTTTTAATAAAGTTGACTATATCCTTACCCCAACTACCCCTGAGCCTGCATTTTTGATTGGCGCCAAGAAAGATCCAATTGCCATGTATTTATCTGACAAGTTTACCGTATCTGCAAATCTTGCTGGGATTCCGGCTCTTTCATTGCCTGTGGGATGGAGTAGAGAAGGTTTGCCTATGGGTTTACAAATAATCGGAAACTTTTTTCAAGAATCACGGTTATTTAAACTTGCTTTTGCCATTGAAAAAAAGGTAAAATTTAGAAAGTAAAATTAAAATTAACAGGAAGGAGGAAGAATGAATAAGAAAATTCTTTCAATTTTAGGTGTAGTCCTTATTATTTTTGTGTTTCAAAGCTGTCTTTCAAAGCCTGAAAAAACCCTTTTGAAAAGATATTTTGATGCTGTTTCTTTAAATGATATTACAACAATGTCTACAATGGCTTTAGAACCGGTTTTAATTGATGAGGAAAGCTGGGAAATTATAAGTGTAAGCGAAGAAATTATTGAACCAACAAAATTACCTGAAATGAATGCCAAAGAAAAAGAGTTTAAGAAAAAGTTAGAGGAATCAGTAGGTGTTGTCCTTGATGCAAGAGATGACTTAGATGATGCGAAGTTTGAGTTGGAAAGTGCAAGAACTCGTGCTGCAAAAAGAGCCATGCAAAAGAAGGTGGACGAACTCCAGGTAAGATATGATGAAATTTACGAAAAGCATAAGAATTTACAGAAAGAATACAATGAAACTAAAGCAGCAGCAGCCAGAGAAGAAGAAATTGCTACTTTTTCTTTAGGTGCTGGAGAACTTCTTACTATAAGAGATTTTACAGGTGATGTTCATTATAAAGAAGTTGAAGTTGCCGTGAAGAATAAAGAAGGTGAGATAAAAAATCATAAATTTTATTTGAGAAAATATAACCTCAAGGATGAATCTTTAAATATTCACCATCGAGGCAGATGGATCATTACAAAGATTGAAGCTTTAACCTGATATTGACATTTTTCAAAATTTCATTTATTAATATTCGTCTTTTCTTTTGGGCCGTTAGCTCAGAGGGAGAGCACCGGCCTTTTAAGCCGGGTGTCGCTGGTTCGAGTCCAGCACGGCTCACCATATCTGTGCCCCTGTCGTCTAGCCTGGTCTAGGACATCGCCCTTTCAAGGCGGCAACACGGGTTCAAATCCCGTCGGGGGCGCTTTTACCTTTTTTAATATTCTATCTCAATAGTTTTTATTTCGGATTTTCCAAAATGTAAGGTGGCGGATTTTTCATTGAAAGAAATAGTTCGCAATCTTTGTTCCGTAAGGTCTAATTCATAGATTTTTTTCGGTGAAGGAACTCTTTTTTCTTTTTTTTCCAGACCCACAAGAGATAAGCGGCAGGAGCTTGGTACACGGCGAAGATTACAGGAGAGAGAATCAGCCAATAGATGTTAAAGTCGAGAACAAAAAGAAAAATAAAGGCTGCTATTCCTGCTAAACAGGCGATTATTGAGGCAGCAAGCCAACAAGCGAGTTCTATTTTTCTCCAGGATATGCGATATTTCTTTAACAATTAAAGAATCCCCAATAGGAAAAGAAGAAGGCGGATCCATAAAAAGAATCAATCAAATTTAAATCCTTTTTCTTTAAATAGCTTCAAACAGGCATCGACAATTTTAGGGTCGTATAATTTGCCTCTATTTTTAGAAATTTCATCAAGAGCATCTGAAATACTTAAGGCCGGACGATAAGGCCTGTAAGAAGCCATGGCTTCGACCACATCAGAAACACCTAAAATCTTCGCTTCAAGAAGAATATCATCACCCTTTAATCCAGCAGGATACCCACTTCCATCTAAACGCTCCTGATGCTGGAGAACAGTTTTTGCTATTGGCCATGGAAAATCGATATTTTTAAGAATGTCGTATCCAACTTGAGAGTGTATTTTTATAAGGCCAAATTCTATATCTGAAATTTTGCCAGGTTTACTAAGGATTTCAGCAGGAACATAAATTTTCCCTATATCATGAATGTTCCCAGCTAAGCGAAGGCCCTCTATCTGGTCATCTGAAAGGCCCAATTCTTGTCCAATTGCTACAGCTAATTTGGACACGCGGCGTTGATGGCCGGCAGTATAAGGGTCACGTGTTTCAATTGTAAAGGCAATTGCCTGGATGGCGCCCTTCATGGCATTTGATAGTTCTTCCCAGCTTTCTATTAATTCCTTTTCAGCTTTTTTGCGGGCGGTGATATCTGAAAAGGCAATGACAACACCCGAGACAGCATTGTTCTCATCTCTTATGGAAGATAACCTTGGTTCAATAGGGGTCTTTTTCCCATCTCGGGACGCAAGGAGGAGGTCATTAGGGAATTCAAAGTTTACATCTTTAAGAATTTTGTCGATGCAAATGTTGAATCTTTTTTTTGTGCTTTTATCTATGACAGAAAATACGTCATTCAGTTGTTTTTTTATTGCCTCTTCTTGTGTCCATCCTGTTAGCGATTCAGCGAGAGGATTCATAAATGTGATTATTCCAGACGGATCTGTGGCAATGACTCCATCTCGAATGCTTTTCAATATAGTGAACAGCCAGCGTTCTCTCTCCCTTAACTTCATTTCCATCTGGAACTTATAGAGAGAAGTTTCTATGATCGCATGCAGATCTCTCTCCTCAAAAGGTTTAAGGAGGTAGCCAAAAGGTTCAGATTTTTTCGCCTCTTGCAGAGTAATTTCGTCTGTGTAGGCCGTAAGATAAACCACAGGAGTGTTAAGGTGTTTAAAAATATAGTAAGCAGCTTGAATACCTGATTTATCCCCTTCCAACATGATGTCCATCAGGACCAAATCAGGGCGCAGGTCCCGTGTTTTTTTTATGGATTCCGAAGCACTTGAGACAACATCCAAAACATCATAGCCAAGCCCTAAAAGCATGTTGCAAATGTCCCGGGCAACGATGCTTTCATCTTCTACAAGCAGGATTTTAATCTTGTCCATTTTTTTATGGAAATCTAATTATAAGGAAGATTTCAATTTTATATTATACAAAATGACTACCTATTAAGCAAAATACCCTATTAATCCTGGGAAAAACATTAGTCTTTGTGATGAAATACAATAGTAATAATATAGAAACTATAATATTACTCGAAATAATATCTAATGCCAATGCCTCCAGTTATCCCAAACTCTGTACTAGGGACTAAATCCAGTAAAGGGCCAAGCTCAAAGAAAATATCGAATGGTGCTTTTTCAAATAAGTAACTAAAACCAATGGGAAAACGGACTCCAACTCTACTCTTTTTCTCGCCTTTTATGCGACCACCTATGCCGTAATAGACTAGAAGATTGCCTTTTTTGGCTTTTAAGAAATTACGGTTATGAAAGAGATAATCTGCATGGAAATGCCATGAACTTTCATTGCCGAAAGACCAGGCCGCTGCACCATCGATGGCTGTTTTGTATCCTGTCCATGCCTTGAAACTCACACCGGTGGGCTCTCCTAAAATAACCCCGAACCCAATGCCTTTTTCCTGAGCATATGTGAGATTAGGTAAAAGTAAAGTTAATGACACAAGAATTCCTATTAGCTTTCCCATAGATAGACCTCTTTTTCGTGAGGATAAAGTTGAATTTTTTTGAACAAAGAGAATCTGGTGGGCGGTACTGGATTCGAACCAGTGACACCCGGCTTGTAAGACCGGTACTCTACCGTTTTTCTTCTCATTTAATTCACAGAAAACAAAGAAGATACAATCACGGACTTCTTCTTGGCCTTCTCCATGTCACAAATATGTAACAGGTTTTCCAGATTTTTGTCAATTTTTACGTTTTTTCTGCACAGAAGCTCAACCGCCTTTTTCCTTTCTTCGCGGTTGGAATGAGTGTAGCGTTCCGTAACCTTTACAGTGCTGTGGCCCAAAAGCTCTTTTACCCGGATCAGGTCCACGCCCCTCTCCACTAATCGGCTTGCAAATGTATGCCTCAGGTCGTGAAATCTCAGATTTTCAATTCCGGCTCTTCTGCATGCGCTTTTAAACGATCTCTGGAGTTTTCCATAAGGTTTTCCAGTCTTTGGATTCAAAAAGACGTATTGACTGTTGGAGCTCTTGTTTTTTAGGGCTTGAAGTTCTTCAAGGAGAAGTGAATTGATGTCAACTGTCCTCGTTTTTCCGCTTTTAGTTTTCTCAACTCTTATCTCTTTTGCCTGAAGGTCGATCTGGCTCCACTTAAGGTTAAGTATTTCCCCTCTTCTCATGCCTGTGTTAAGGGCTACAATTAAAATCGGCCTGAGATGCTCTGAGGATGTTTCTAAAAGTCGGATTTCTTCTTCCTCGGTCAATATCCTTTCTTTCAGGTTGTCTTTCTCTGAATAGAATTTGATGCGATTTACAGGATTTTCTTTTGAATAACCCCAGTCAATTGCGATATTGAACATTCGCTTTAAAATTGCAAGATAGCGGTTGACAGTGGATTTTGTAACACCTTCTTTTAATTTAGACAATTTGAATTTCTCAATCTCAAGAGGGGAGATCTCATCAAGACAGCTGTTTCCGAAGTGTTCGATGCATCTATGTAGTCTGTACTGATCATCCTTCCAACTTCTCTTGTTCACTTTGGCGTAATTTTCCAGGTATTTTTCCACGAAGTCCGGAAAATTAATCTTCTCTGTTTTTGC
>DAOUSP010000008.1 GCA_030627155.1 Candidatus Aminicenantota bacterium | reverse complement strand
TGTATGAAAATTGAGGATAACCGCACCCTGACCCTGCTGCACAAACCCAGTCAGCAACACAATTTGTAGGGAGGCTGTCATAATAGCTGAAGAAATTTCCTGCATTTTCTGTTCCACCAATAAATCTTCCATTTTCATTTATTCGCACTCCACAATACCCTCTTCCACCTGCAGGAATCTGGCATTGATTAGCGTAAATGTCACATTTTAATCCTTCGGGTGAGCGAGGCGGATGCGGAGGAAGGCTGAAAGCTTCCTTTACTTTCGCATGGACATTATCGATGTGCGGCTTTAGTTCGTTAAAATGGTTGCGGATACAATCGACACAAATCTCAAGTGTGGAAGATATAAGGATCGACTCCCTGTTGCATCTGATGCATCGAGCTTTTTTTACTTTCATCTTAGTGTGCGAATTAATATGCGAATTCTACATTCTTATTGATATTTTTTCCAAACTCCATTTCCCAAAACCAGGAATGTGTATATTATTTTATAAACTTATAAACTGGGACACAATACACATTTCCCTATTAAAAAGTAGACAATCTCTTTAAAGAAAGATTTACATCATTTTTAAGTTGATAAAACGGAAACTCAGGCTAGCGTAAATTCAGTCGTAGATAAATTCTATAAAACCTTTCACTAAAAATTTATCGAGAAAATCAAGAAATTTTTTTTGATTATCCTCTTCTAAATTTTGACTTTCTCTTAATATCTGCTCTACAGTTTTATCTTCTAACATTTTTAAGTAATGGAATGCCGAGGTCGTTATTTTAGCCCGTAATCCATTTTTTGGATTAAATAGCAAAGTATGTCCATTCCGTAGATCTTCAGTTATTCTTATAGATTTGTTCAAACGATATTTTGCTTTTTCATTTGCCATGTTTATTTTTAAATTTTCCTGAAGTCTCGCGACACATTCATGACTTGACAATCCATTTTTCTGTAATTTTTCCAAAGCATTTGCCTTTTTTAATAAAATTTCATTCTTTGTCTTCCGCAAGTATATAACTGCATTGTCTATATCCGCAGTATCAAGATAAACATGAGCAAGTATTGAATCAAAAGATACAGGCGTATCAGAAGATAAGACATAATACTTTAATGTTGGTACAAAAATTCTTATTGTCGGAATGCACAATTCAGGGTGGGTCTTGTTGATGACAAAGATCTCGTGGGATTCCTTTTTTAACATATTGATAAGTGCTTCAAAATCATTAAGTATATCATTACTCTGAAAATCCTCGATTTGAGATGAGTTAATTATTCTAGAATCATCAGCCATTCGTTCATAAAACGTATTGTCGTTTAAAACGCCCCAGCCTTTTTTAGGCATATTTTTATAATATTCGTCAAAAGTCCTGGTTTCCGTAAAATGAGATCTCCTCTCAAGCAATTGAGCTCTAACTTGAGCACTCTCTGTTATTGCTCTTATTGCAGCATTTTCAGGATTAAGCTGAGTGCCCATTCCACACACATTATTAACTGAGCTACATGATTTATCGCGAGTCCAGGCTAAAACCGATGGAATCTGAGTTTCCTCAGTCATGTCCTTCAATACTATAGAAACTCCACATGATTCAAACTTTTCCAGCAAATTCACAACTCGAGTCCATTGAGAATGGTCGACTTTGATTGTAGGAAGTGTGGCATCTGAAAATGATACTTTGGAGTAAGCATGCCTTTCGACTACTTCACAGATAGCTTGAACTATTGCCTCAGTGAATGAATTCCCGCATGCCAAACCATTAGAATATTGCACGGCATTGTGCCATGATAATGGATACCAGATAAACCGGTCTTTAGTTAATGAATAAGCTTTCGTCCATCGCATTTTGACCTTTCTGATTTCTGGAAAATTTTGTTTGATAACAGTACTATTTGCCAAATTGTTGGCAAAATATTCTTCACAAAAGTCAAGATCGCCTAATTCATATATTGAGGTACAGATTATGTTTTCCTGCTGAGAAAAAAGAAAGCGAATCCAGGACAACCGCTCAATAAATTCCATAATGGCACTAGCATTTGAGAACTCTTCATTTAATCCTTTCCCAGTAGATGATACTTTCTGACTTAGAACTCGATACACAGGAATATTAAGGTGGTCATGATTATGGATTTTGACTATTTGGTAATCAATTTGTGTTGACAAGTTTTGCAGTTGTTTTACAGCTGTTTGAAAGGTTTCTTTAGGTGACTTTATTTTCCCTCCCTCCATCTTTACTCCACTTTCCAATTGAATGCCAATTTGACTTAAGCGATTATTTACATTTTTTAAATTCATGATACTCTTCATTTATAGACATTTCCTATAGTACACAGCTTTAACGCCATAATTAGAAATCCTTTTTTTTCAATTTCAGGAGTAATCCTGAAATGAGAATTGTAGAAACAAATATTAGAACTAAATAAGGCGGTACCATTCTTTCAAACGAGGCGTTTTGTGATAAACTAAAATCAAAAATGGTTTTCAAGAAATGAAAAATATTATAAGTATCGGACCAGAAATTATTCTCTGCTCCTAAAGAAGAAAACAACTGAATGATATAAATTATGAAGGTTAAAATTGCTGTTCCTTTTCGCAGTCCACAAACATAGTAGAGAAACCACACTAAAAGCAGATAAAATAGTACCAAAGGAATTAATAAAAAAATACTAACTAACAATTTGATGCGGATATAGCCAACTAAACCAACAACAAGCATCATCAGGAAAAAAATGATTTCATGAAAGACAACCAGGCAAACAAGCTGAGACACCAATTTGCCAAGAAAGTAAACAGGGCGCTTCGGTATCACAAGTAAAGCATAAAATATACTGCCGTTTTCAAGTTCATCATTGATTGATTGATTACAATGGATTAAAAGAGTTAGCAGAGCAATGGAAAAACTAATGAAAATGGTTACCATAAAACCATTGAAAATATCGACCTCAGAGGTTATTTGCCCAGCAAATACCCATCCAAAAACGATAATCGTAAAAATCATCAGCAAATAATAATAAATGGTTTTATCAGTGAGAAATTTTCTCAACTCATACCTAATCATTATTTCTATCTTATTACGCATGAACACTTTTCTCTTTAAAAAAATGGGTTCGATATTCCGGATTATAAGTTAGCAGTTCTTGATGCTTACCAATAGCGTGAATAGAGCCTTTTTTCAGGAAAGCTACAGAATCACAAATGGATACTATGTCTTCTCTATGTGAAATAACAATAATGGTCTTATCCTTTGAGAGTGTTTGAATGAGATTCTGGATAACATTTTCTGATTCAGGATCTAAATCAGAGGTAATTTCGTCGAAGATAAGAACTTCTGGATCCCGTAAAAGGGCTCTGGCAATGGATAGCCTTTTTATTTGTCCACCACTAAAATTTTTGCCTCCACGCTCAATATAAGTGTGCATACCTTTAGGCAATTTTTGTACAAAATCCAATGCATTTACTTTTCTGAGAACTTTTTCTAATTCTTGTTCACTTAAATCTTGTTGAATTAGACGAAAATTCTCTAAAATACTTCCATGAAACCAATAATTATCCTGTAAAACTACACTGATATGCTGGTGCAATTCTTGTCTGCTTATTTTATTTATGGGAATCGAATTTAGAAGAACCTCCCCTTGCTCAGGAGCATAAAGTTTATGAAGCAACCTGGCTATGGTTGTTTTCCCACCTCCACTCTGGCCTACAAGGGCGAGTGAATGTCGGGGAGGAATTTCTAAATTCAAACCATAAAGAACCTGCTTATTATTATAACTAAAATTAATATTTTTTAGATTGATGGTTATAGGCTCCAATTTTTCTATATATCTTTTGCCATTAGTCTCATCCAGTTGAAAAGACTTAAAAGAAAAAAACTGAATCAACCGATCCAATGATGGAATTGTTCCCTGAATGTTGACAATTAATGATACTACTTGTTTGACTGGAGAAAACAGCATTGCAGAGAACTGGATAAAGGCAATCAGCGAGCCGATGGTAAAATTTCCTTTGAGAGAAAGAAATCCTCCATAAACAAAAATAAATATTATTGGAAGGGAAATAATGAGACCTGAGAATTGCTCGGATGAAGCGATATATTTGGCATTCTTCATATTGGCATCAAAGTAAAATTGCTGTAATTTTCTGAAATGCTTCAGGATGATATCTTCAATCCCAAACGCACGTATTTCTTGGGTTCCGTTAATCATATCTTGAATGTGAGTAGAGAACGAATCGTATATACTCCTGATCTTATGATTGATTTTTTGGATTTTGGGGTTGAAGTAATGTAAAAGCAGATAATATAATGGGAAAATCAAGAGAACTATTAAAGTCATTAAAGGCTGTAAGACAAACATTGAAAAGAGCACGGCGAAAAAGATAAAAGTTTGAATAACAAAATTAAAAATCGATACTGACATCGTTTGAGCAAGAATTGATACATCTTTAAGTATATATGAAAATATTTTTCCTGTTCCTAATTGATTGAAATCATTTATATGAATATTTTGAGCTTGATTAAAAATACTTTCCCTAAGCTCAATAGTTATTTTTTGGGCAAGTAAATTAAAACGGTAATACAATAAGTAACCTATGATAGCGGTCATAATTCTAATAACTAATAGAAGAGCTGAAAGATAGAGGATGTTGGAAAAATTCTTTTTTTGAAAGCCCAAATCAATTATAAGCTTCAGGAACCAGGGGCCACTTAAGGATAATGGTGTCAAAAGCAAGAATAACAAAAAGCATACGAGAATAAGACGCCAATGATCACGAAGGTAGTTGAAAATAAACCCGAAGCGTGATTTTATTTTTTCGGATTTCATTTTCTAAATGAGGATCTCCATTTTATTTACTCTACGGTAAATAAGAATGAGCAGAATACCTGCATAGACAATAACCTGGTAATTGACAGTCAAGATGTTTATAAAATTAAGCTCACTATCAAAAGCAAAACTTACAATGGCTTTTTGAATTCCAACTATATCTGGGAGAAACAAAGTTAAATATCTGTATCCTTTGATGGAAATAGCCAGAAAAACTATGTATAAAATAAAAGCAGCAATACCAGCATTTTTCTCTATTCCACTGTAAAAGAGATAATTTACAAGAAAAATTAAGAAGCAAATGAACGGAAAAAGCAATAAAGGTGTCGCCAAGAAATTCCCAAAGACTACACCAGTGGGGATGTAAAGTAATATCATAACAAAAGAACTAATCAATACAAAAAGAAAATGAGTTAATACTTGCCCAAGCAAATGCGAAAAGAAATAATAATGTTTTTTTTGAACAGTCAATAAAGAATAATAAATGTTGCGAGAATCCCATTCCCTCCTTAATGATGAGGTTGACTGGCTAGTTAAATGAATCATAAAATAAGATAAAACGACATAAAAAGTATATCTATAGATAACAAGAGAAGGTAATAATATTGGGGATGTCCCCATTCCTTCAACATAATTCCCCACAATTAATCGGGAACTTATAAACACCAATAGAATAACAATTAACAAGTAAAATAAGTTTGTTTTATCCTTTAAAAATTTCAAGACCTCGTGTCTGATAATTAAAAATGCTTTCATCATTTATTTTCCGAAGGACTATACGACTCTCCCACCATACGTATGAAGTAGTCTTCTAATGTTTCATTCTCTTGAAGTTCATTGATGTTAACTTCATTTATTTTTTTCCCCTTATGAAGCAATAAGAAACGATCACAAACTTTTTCCATCTCAAAGAGCAAATGAGAACTGATTATTAATGTTTTCCCTTTTTCTTTCATCTGAAGGAACCAGTCTCTCATCTTTCGTTTAGATAAAGGATCTAACCCATTAGTAGGTTCGTCTAAAATGAGAATATCTGGGTCATTAAGACAACAAAGAATCCATTTCACTTTTTGTTGCATGCCTTTAGAGAGCTTGGAGAACTGATTGTTTTTCTTATTTAAAATTTCATAATCGGATAACAATTGTTCTATTTTATTCTTAAGTTCTGGAGGAGAATAAAAACCCATCAAGCGACCCATATAATAGAGAAAGTCCCAAACTTTTTCTTTTCTATCTCCAATATTTTCTTCAGGAATATAAGCTATTCGGTACCGAGTTCGATCGAAATCAACTTTTCCATCGGAGGGAAAGATATAGTTTAGGAGAATTTTTATAGTTGTGGTCTTACCTGCTCCATTTCTACCTAAAATTCCAAAAATCTCTCCCCTGTTGACACTAAAACTCAAATTATTAACAGCCACTACGTTGTCTTTGTAACATTTTGTAACATTAAGGAATTCTATGATCTTGTTCAAAATCAATTCTCCTTATCATTATTTAAAAAACTACCTTATAAAACTGAAAATCATTCTTATCAACAATCAAGAATGTCTGATGATCTACAGCCGTGAAAAGAAATGCTCCCGGTATTCCATGATCCAGGATTCGTTTAGCTTTCCCGTTTTCATCAAATTGAAATAGACAATTTTTACCTTGCCCATAAACACTGAGAAGATAGATTGAGGAATCATAATATTCTATATCGTAATTTATTGCTTCTGCCAATATCATTTCTTGTTTGTTTCTACTTTTAATTTTTGGTTTAACAATTTTAGGCAATCCTCTGGTCACCTCAAAGATAACTTTTCCATCGGGGTCTATTACAAACATCCGATCTTCTAATATAAATGAAAAATAAATTCTCTGAGTTTTTGTTGATGATGTTAGAAGGCCCATATTATTGAAGAGCTCTGTTATATCTTTGGTCTTTGGAGCGGGAATCAAACCGTGTGAGTTATTCTCTTCCTGCTGTAAACTCTGGAAGTATATCGAAAAATCCTGAAAACCCCAGGGACAATAACAAATAAATTTGTTATTTATTGCAAACTTAAAGGGTCTCATTCTTAGTCTGAGATGTTCTCTAAAAGAACCATCTTTATCGAATACTATAATTAAAAAATTATCTGAAACGTATAATTGATTTTTGACAATATGAAAGTCAAAAGGTGTCAATAATTCATGGGGACCAGCTCCTTTAGAGCTTATTGACCGTAAGAATTTCCCCTTTCCATCATATACTTTTATAGAATTAATGCCTTGATCTAAAATATATAATTCTGGATCCTTCCACCTAATTACAACTGGCATTAAAGGAATATTCGAGGCCGATTTTTGAAAAAGGGGAGTTTTCTCGGAAAAAACTACAGGCGTAAATTTGTGAATATTATTAATGATTTCATTTCTTTTTTCCTTTTTTCTGCTTAAATCAAAATTGCACCCTATCAATATTACAAACAAAAAAACAGTTAATAATTTGTATTTTCTCATAATTTTCTCCTTAGAATCTCCAAATCTTTAATCCTAAGATAATTGATTAATTCATTAAAATTATATCGATTATTTTCTAACGAAGAATCATAGAATTTTATATAATGAATTTCAATTTCTTTCTTACCCAAGATTGGATCCTTGGCTATCCAGTAATTATCTAATTTTACTTCTATCCAAGCATGAAAGCTAAATGGTTGCTCAGATGAGGGAGTAAGATAAGCTCCATACACTACTTTAGCAGGTAAGCCCACTGCCCTTAGCATAGCAACAGCAAGATTAGCAAACCCCTGACAATCCCCTTTTTTATGTTTTAATACTTGGAGTGCGGACATTTCATCTGTCTTAACTTTTTCAATGTTGCTCTGCAGCCATTTCATGATAACCCGACATTTTTTAGAATCAGATTGTTTAGATTGCATTAATCGATTTACAAGCGATTTAATATCAGGATGTTCAGATTCAATAAAATATTCCTGCTCCAAATATTCGTTTTTGTTAATTTCTTTATTTTCCCTAACTACTCCTGTGTTATTCACCACAAAGGAAATTTCTGAATCGTTTCTAGAAATGACTTTCTGATGCATATCAGAGAAGACTTCATAATTCTTGGGGAAATTATAAAAGGATACTTTTAGTTCAACTGCTCCCCAAAAATCAATATTTTCAGAAATAGCATTTCTTTTCCTATAGCCATATGTAGATTTACCGAAAATGTTCATATTCAGATATGGAGAAAACCCTGCACGAAAAGTATGAACTCCAGTTGAGCTTAAGGACTCAATTTTCTCTCCTGTTTCAGTATATAAACTTATAATTTCCATGCCATCAATTGAAATGTTCACTAGGACTAATGTTGGGTTTTTCTCAAAGGGAATGATTTCATAAGTTAAAGATTGAATGTTTTTTGTCACTTCGTTTAGAATGCTCATATTTCCCTCTTTTTTTGGCTTAGATGAATTGATGATTTCTTTTATTTTTTTATCTAATAGCGCAGAAGGAATGAGCGGATCAGTATAGGGAAATTGCAATATCTTATTTAATGAAGGATCAATAATTGAGACTATTCCCTCTCGATAATTAATAAACTCGCAACTGTTCTTCTCTTCATCTTTACAATAAATCAGCTCAAAATGATTCTCATTAAAAAATTTACCTTTAACAATAACAAATCCCTTAAGGTGTTGAAGTTTTTTCCTAAATTTAAGACATCCATCTTTTTCAAAAAACTCAATTACTGACAAACCAAAATCATCTCCTTTAATCTTTATCAAGAATTTATCAGAACGATTAAGCTTTCCGCATCCTGTAAGAAGAGAAATTATCAGTATATAAGTTAAATATATCCTCAAATATCTGAAAGGAAATAATCTGCAAGAAAAATAGTTTGCAACCAAATTACGCTTGATTTTTAAAATTTTTATGACAGTCACCTTCTCTAATATCCTATTCTCATAATCTATTTTTAAGCTAAAGTGTTCTTGCGAAACCTGAAATTTTCTTTGGCTCCCAATCCCCAGAGCTCATCTTGAAAATAAGCACGATATATATCACAGTAAGGGTTTTCTCCTATAAAACTGTTGTTTACAGCGTATGTGTGAGCCCAACATCCTCCAGCGCAAAAATAACGAACATCACATTTCGCACAATAAGGATTATCATCGACGGTAATTAAATTCTTCCTTTTCCAATTGGCTTGAATCTCATCTAAAGGCTGAAGCAGTAAGTTCCCCATAATCAGATCCTTTCCTAAAAATAAATGACAGGGGACAATATCACCATTAGCCTCAATCCCTAAAGTTGAAGTACCTAACCCGCACATATTTTTAATAGGGGGAGCATAGTATTTTTTCTCAGTAGCTTCTCGCGCAGTCTGTAGTTCATTATCCTGATATCTTTGAATCATCAAATTTTGAACGTTTTCCATAAATTGGAGATACTCCTCACAAGAAAAGCAAAGACTTTGTTGGTTGATATTGCCTCTTCCTACAGGCATGTAAAAACTATAATTAAAAGTTACTCCTAACTTATCTGCAAAAAATGGAAATTGAGGGAGTTCATGTAAGTTTAACTTTGTTGTGGTGGCACAAATATGAATTCGTTTTATTCCTGCTTCTTTAAGATTGCGAACAGCAGCCAAAGCTTTTTTGAAAGTACCCTTTCCTCTAATTCGGTCGTGAGTTTCCTCTGTCGTGCCGTCAATACTAAGTGCAATAACTTTTAGTTCTAGTGATTTTAGTCGCTTTGCTATCTTTTGGTTGATCGGCTGACCATTACTAATCAAGGATACATCAGTGATTGTTTTAGCATATTTCACGATTTCGAACCAATGAGGACTAAGAAGAGGTTCCCCACCGGTAATTACAATTTCATTAATATTATTACCTTTAAATTTATCTAATATTTTTATTGAATGCTCTAATGGAAAATCTGGAAATCGCTTTTTCTGACCTCTGGAGTCAGTGGCATAACAATACGGACAACAAAGATTACATTGACTGGTAATGCTGTACCAGATACATTTACCATAGTTTCGAATTATTTCTTTTAACTTATTTTTTTCGGCTTGAGGCCCCTTATCTTTAGTAGACTCAATGTACCCAGATGTATACATTTTTTCTACAAAAGAAACAAACTGGGTTGGATCAAATTTTTCTGTTTTTTGATTCTCTGATATCACCTGGGCAATACTTTTCTCGCTTAGCATTTCTAAATAAGGCAAGGCGATATCTTTAACCATCTTTTTGTACAATTCTTCCGGCATATATTGTTTCTCTTTATCTACAAGAATATTTAATTCAATGTCTTCTTCTGTAATTACATTTCCCTCTGAAAAAACAAGAGCTCTTTTTATAATATTCTCTAATTCTCTTATGTTTCCAGGATAATCGTATTGAAGTAATTTACTCAATGCTTTTTGACTTATTAACTTACCCGTTGCATTTTTTGCATTTTCTACTTTCAAAATATTTTCAACTAATAATGGAATATCTTCTTTTCTCTCTTTTAAAGGACGAATATAAAATTCTAAAATATTGATCCTGTAATAAAGATCTTTTCTGAATTTTCCTTCCTTTATCTCTTCTTTCAAATCCTTGTTTGTAGCGAATATAAAGCGCACATCTATCTTTTTTGGTGTGGTCTCACCCAATCTTCTTATCTCTTTGGTCTCTATTATCCTCAAAAGTTTTGCTTGGTGATAGAGAGTAAGCTCTGGTATCTCATCAAAAAAAATGGTGCCTCCATCAGCAACTTCTATTAATCCCGCTTTATCTTTTTTCGCATCAGTAAAAGCAAATTTTCGAAAACCAAACAATTCGGATTCAACTAAATTTTCAGGAAGGTTAGCACAATTTAATGGAATAAAAAGTTTACCCTTTCTATCACTTAACTCATGAATTTTTCTAGCCATGAATTCTTTTCCCACCCCTGTTTCTCCTGAGATGAGAATAGAGTAGTTCACCAGAGCAGCTTTGTTAACAAGTGTCTTTATTTTTTCTATGACTTTGCTTTTTCCGATGAGTTCATTTGCCTCAATAAACTCTCTGTTTAATCTATGGATCTCCATCTTGATTCCCCATTACTGCTTTTGTTTTATCAAAAAAATAAAGTCATAAATTATTAATATCCATGGAAAACATTCCACAGCTCTAAGGAAAATTACTCCTATAAAGAAATAAGAAGCAAATTCAGGTCCGATTGTACATGAAAATATTTACCTTTTTAATAATAACGTAAATAATTAATATTTTTTCTCAATTTTTAAGTTGATTTAAGAAAATTTTTAATTTTTATAGAAAATATATAAAGATCTTTCATAGAAAGTAGAATGAGTCAGGTCTTACATTATTACATTTTTCCTCTTCGAGGAAAGAAACTCAAATAAATCACCGTAATGGTTCTGATGAAAGGAAATGCCATCCGCCCATCGCCTATATGGATATGCATAAACAAGACTTAATCCTTCCTTTCGCTACTATTTTTTTCTTGTCTTAAATATCAATTATGTTACAATTGTAACATATAAGTTACAAGGAGATTATCTATGAAATTTCACATATCAATATTCAATCTGATAAATTCTGCCACAAAATTAAAAATTGTTAAATTTTTGATAAATCACACAGCATCCATGAGCGAGCGAGAAATTTCTTCTGTTCTAAACGTCTCTCACATGAGCGTTAACAGAACCATGAAAGAACTAGCTGACGTAAATTTGGTTGCCAACACAGTTATAGGCAGGACTTACTTATGGAGAATTAATCGAAAAAGCTATGCATTTGGAGCCTTATCGAAGCTTATAAAAACCATTGACTCAATCCAGGCACCAATCGAGGATCTAAAAAAGGTTATATTACTATCCATTCCTGAGGAAATGATTTTAAAAATCATTTTATTCGGTTCTGTGTCTAAAGGCCGGGAAGAGATTCACAGCGACATTGACGTGTTTTTCCTAGTAAAGAATCAAAAGTACAAAGATGAAGTTGAGCCCTATATTGACAAACTGGCCCTGAAATGTCTTGACAGATATGGCAATGTTTTATTCTCCTACATTCTTACCGAAAACGAAATGAAACAAAAAAGAAACCTTAAGCTGTTATCTGAAATTAGGTCCGGTATTCAAATCTATCCTCATATACCATGACACCCAAACTAAAAAATAAGAAAGTAGAAAAATCATTATACTCCAACTATTTAAAACGTGCAGAAGAATGTTACAACGCAGCTCAAGAGTGTTTTGAAAAGGCTGATTGGAACGCTTCAACAATCTGTGCTATCCACGCCTGCATCTCAGCTTGTGATGCAATGTGCATTTATTATTTAGGAAAGCGCCATTCCGGAGAAAAGCATAATAATGCGGTTAGTCTTTTCAGGGCAATCAAGGAACATAGTAGGAACTTAAATAAAAATGCAAATCGATTAAATAAAATTATTAGCATCAAAAATATGGCTGAATATGAAGAAAGGCTTGTGTTTAAATCAGAGGCAGAGAAAATACTCAAAAGCATGGAAAGATTCTTTAATTATGTCAGACAGGAATTGCCATAAAAACTAACTTATAATCCGGTATAATCCCGGATTTAAGATGGTACGCCCGACAGGATTCGAACCTGCGACCTTCTGATTCGTAGTCAGACGCTCTATCCAGCTGAGCTACGGGCGCACTAAGGCCTCACTGATCTTTTGGACTCTCACGTTAAGCAAACATAAATATATCCGAAAGCTCCATTTTTTTCAAATTGAGATTTTCTGCATGAGCTCTCGGCCATGAATTTCAGGTTCCAGGAATTAATTTGGTGGCCGGAATCATTTTAATGTACAATTGGAATCTTTTGTAGCACTCTTTTTTTGGAATATATTAAAATGTGGAATCTTAAGAGTTGTAAATGTCAAGGACTTTTCCTATAGTTGTGGACAGGACATTTCCCATAGTGAGGGAAGGGACATTTCCCATGGTCTTGGAAGGTAGCTTTCCTATAGCTTCGGAAAACAGAAATACAATTTTTCAGGAGCCAGGAAATGATTTAAACCTCCTTATTTTGATTTTTAATTCTATAAGATTCACCATCCAGGGTAAAGACTCTGGCATGATGTAATAACCTGTCCAAAAGAGCTGTGGTCATGATGCTATCACCCATCATTTCTGCCCAGGTGTCAAAGCTTTTATTGGAAGTGACTATTATTGATAATTTTTCATACATCTCACTTATCATGCTGAAAAAGAGATTAGCCTCGCGTTTTTCAATGGGGGGTATAGCCTATCTCGTCTATTATCATAAGTGCTGACTTCATTATTGTTCTTATTCTGAATTCAGATTTCTTCTGCACTTCAGCTGTTTTTAGAAGTTTTATAAGATTGGTTATTCTTTCAAAACAAACCTTATAGCCTCTCTCAACCGCAGCCACTCCAAAGGCAATAGCCAGGTGAGTCTTTCCTACACCAGGGGGGCCAGAAAATAACAGGTTCTCCTGATTGTCTATCCAGCGGCAGTCGAGTAGATTTACAGCCTCAGATTTCCCTATACCCTTTACCAGGCCAAATCAAAATCATCTATTTTCTTTACAAGAGGAAAATGAGCCGCAGTCATATTCCTCTCCATCCGGCGTTTTACTCTATAAGATATCTCAGTGGTAAACACGCTATTGAGAAGGGTGATATAAGAGTCTTTTTTTATTTCTGCATCATTTATCATCTCATCAAGACCATTTGCTATCCCTTTAAGTTTCAAAGTGTTTAAATATGTCAGGGTCTGTTCATATGCTTTCATGTGGCTGCTCTCTTTTACAGATTATGTCTTTGTATACAGCTAAGTCCCTTTGATTGATATTCAAAGGCTCATAGTCACACAGACACTCTCTGGAGCTAGTTTGTGGCTGTTTAGGCATATCTTTTGAGACATTTCCCTCCCTTTTGAAATAGGCATAGGTATCTTTCAGATTCGCAAAACTCAGGGTGTCGTTTTCAAGGCAGTATTTAAGAGCCTCATCCAGGGTACTAATCTCTATACCCTTATCAGTAAAGTACCTTTTTGCCTCTACACATTGGTCTCTTACATATCTTGAAAAAGTTTTAAAATTTTTCTCTGTAAATCGTTTCCAGTTCTCTGTATCAAACATATGTGTGACTTGATCTTTGAGCTCCTTTGCTGTTTTGTCGGTTTCCCTTTTATACTCCCGTTTGCATATTAACTGCCCGGGAATAAGAGAGATATCATATGCAACTATCTCTTCTCCCGAATAAACGTCAAATATAAAAAGCTTATGTCTCGTCTCATAGATCTCAACCGTCTTGTTCCTGTATCTTAAAGGCAGCTGATATAAACATGTATCTACAGATATTCGGGCCTTATCGTTTACAGTTCTATCATCTCTGCCCAAAAGGGATGATTTCCTGAATATTGAGTTTCTCAAAGGCCTCAGTGCCGCTCTCTCGTGTTCTATAAGCATGGCTGGTATTTTCATTGTAGCCTGAGATATCTTCCCATTTGCGCGTCTTTTAAGCCACTTAAGCACACTTTCATTTGCCTCATCTACAGTCAAAAAATCTCTAATGCTCAGGAAATTATATTTTATATATTTTATCACGTTCTCGATCTTACCTTTTGTTTCAGGATCTGCAGCCCGGCAAACATACATCCGGATATCCTGCTCTTCGATAAAATATCTAAAATCATCAGTATAGATTATGTCCCCAGCGTTTTCGCTCACTACCATTAAACTGTCTTGATCAATCACTAGCTCTTTAGGTACCCCTCCGTAATAATCAAAGCACGAAAGCAGATGATCGATGACTTCCTTGGTTTTAAAGGCATGGTCCTGAAACACCACATACTTATACCGGCTGGCCGATAAAACCCCAGCGAAGATGAAAAGTTTAAGACCGCTTCTCAACCGGTACTGACCAAAATCAAGCTGCATCTGTTTCCCAAAAGGTAATTCCGGAACCTTCGTGTAGGTCCTTATGTTTTCATCCAGGCTAAGCTTTTCTGTCTCTATAAGATAGTTTACATAGTTACGCAGGGTTTTCTCAGCCCAAGGCAGCTGACCATGTTTTTCCTCCAGAAAATCATATACAGACGTCATGTTAAGCTTCGCAAATTCATTCTGCTCATATACTTCTACAATGTCTCCTTCATACTCTGCAAAAACCTTATCGCGAAACATATGATCTTTCCTGTAAGCCCGGAACTCTTCTTCCTCCATTTGAAAATACTTAGCTGTGGTTTTAGGGTCTATTCCCAGCTCGGCCGATATCTCATTGCGGGAATAACCCTGCCTCCTAAATCTTTGAATCTTTTTGTACATTTTTTTCCTTATCATTTCCGCTCCTGTAAAGTTTTCTCTAAACCTTACAGCAGCTTTCCTGAAAAGGGAATTCAGTTTTACCATCACTATGGTATTTCTGTTTACCATTGGTATAGTAATTCAGGTTACCATTTCCACTTTTTCCGCAAATCCGGTCTCCGGCCTCCCATATGATCACCAGAGCTTCTCTAACAGCCTCATCGTAGATGCGATGGACCATATATAGCCATGCTTGGCCTGGTGATCTGCTGACTGTCCGTTGAGCAGGCGAATGACGTGCTTTCGATGGGAGCCCGTCAATGCCTTGAACTCATCCAAAATCCTCGATTTTTCTTTCTTCGATGAAACTCGATAACGCTCGCGCAGAGCTCCGATGAGCTCTTCCTTGGCGTTCCTGCTGATTTTCATTGACATCGTTGCTCTCCTTTTTCGGTAACATTTTGTTGAGGCAACAACATGATCTCAGTAACATATTAGATGAGTCAATGCGAGCGGGAATTATAATTGTCGCTCATCACTCAGACAAATCCGATGTCAAATTCTTTGAAAGATGACTTTTCAGAGGCATTCTCTCTTCTGATTTTATTGGCTCCTTCTGGCTCTTCCATAGTGATGCATAAATCCCACATTTTCTTAGCAGTTCCTCATGGCTCCCCTCTTCTGCTATCTTACCATTTTTAAGAACTAAAATTCTATCAAATTCCTTTATTGAACTTAGACGATGGACGACAAAGAGAATTGTTTTTCCTTTGTATTTTTCAAGAATCGCTTTCAACGCCTTTCTTTCTGTTTCATAATCAAGGTTTGATGTTCCTTCATCTATTATAAGAAGCTCCCCTTTCTTTAAAAGAGCCTCTGCTATCTCTAATCTCTGTACCTCGCCTCCTGAAAGCCCACTTTGGAGAACTTGCTCCCTTTCAATTGTTTCTCCAATCCCTAAATTTTTTACTATTTCCTTAAGTTCTTCTTTCCTTTCCTCTATGTCCTCTTCGAGAATTCTTTGGTTCTGGGAAATATAAGAAATCTTTTCTCTAAGGCTCTTTTTATTTATTTTCTTTATATCTTTCCCTGATATTAAAAGAGTCCCATCCATTGGTTGATACAGTTTTAAAAGTAGCCTCACAATTGTGCTCTTCCCTTCTCCACTTCTTCCAACAATAGCAACCTTTTCACCTTTCTTTATTCTGAGACTCAGTCCTTCAAGAACTTCATCATTCCCATTATAGGAGAAACTTACATTTGAAAACTCTATATCTCCTATCTCAGAAATCTCATCTCCTTCCTTCTCTTCCTCTTTCTCAGAGAAAACCTCATAAACTCTCTCAAGTCCAGCAAGGGCCCGAGAAAGAGAGTATCCTATCTCTGTAAGTCTCTGAGCTGGACCGTAAAGATATCCAAGGAAGGAGTTTATTGCAAAGAATGTCCCTAAGGTTAGATTCCCCTTTATTATTTCTGATATCCCATACCAGAGAACCACAAATGGAGCAATAAGACCTATAAATGACGAAACAGCTGAAGCTAATGCAGATAATTTCTCAGACTTGAAATTTAAAAAAGTGACTGAAAATAGTCTCTTAGAAACCCTCTCACCTTCCTCCTCTTCCTTTAATGAGGTTTTTATCTTTTCTATTGAGTTTATATTCTTTTCAATTTTCCCAAAATATTTTGCTCTCTCTTCCCTGAGGGTTCTGTTGAGCTCTTTTAATTTTTTATGAAATATTTTGAGGGAGAGGATAAAAAATGGAAGAATAGCCAGGGAAACAATTCCAAGTTTTAGATGAAGTTTGAGAATAAGAACAGTTCCAACTGCCAATGTCAAAAAATCTCTTAAAACAGAAAGGAATGTATCAGCCATCAAAGACTCTGCAGAGGAGACTTCCGATATTCTACCTAAGATATATCCTGATGGTTTCGATGTGAAAAAATTTAATTGAAGTTGCTGGATGTGAAGATATAAATCCTTTTCAAGGTCAAAGTGAATCCTTGTCTTATATTTAGAAATAAGAACTCTCATTAAATACCCGCTACCCTGTCTCATTAAAATTATCAATAGAAGAGCAATACAGAGGAGGTTTAATGCTTTGAAATCTCTTGAGGGAATCATATTATCTATTAAGTATTTTGTCACCAAAGGCATTGGAAGCTGAAGTAGAACATTTATGAGGAGAAGAATCCCTTCAAATAAAGCTAATCCAATGTAGGGCTTTTGGTAGGAGAGAAAAAATTTGAATAGAGCTTTTTTAGAATGAAACATGAGCTATTTTTTTGAATTTCATTTTAAAATTTGAGTATGTCCAAAAGTGATGTGATTTAGATCCAATCATATGTCACCTTGATATTAACAAGATTGATCCGCTTATGAATATCGATATACTGTTCCCACAACTTCTCCCACAGCTGGGGGGGATGAAAATGTCGAGTACTTTTTTAGTGTGTAAATCTCAAGTGCTTTTTCCACCCTTTCGGTAAGGACACTTCCCATCTGTGTGGTAAAGACATTTCCCATTGCTTTGGTAAATAGTTTTCCCATTTCTCAATGAGTCGAAAATGATCATTCCTCCTTTCCTTGTTTTTTTATTCTGTAAGATTCTCCATCCAGGGTAAAAACCCGGGCACAATGTAACAACCTATCAAGCAATGCTGAGGTCATCACACTGTCGCCCATCATTTCCGCCCAGGATTCAAAGCTTTTATTGGACGTAACAACGATAGATGCTTTTTCATAGG
>DAOUSP010000153.1 GCA_030627155.1 Candidatus Aminicenantota bacterium | reverse complement strand
TAAAGAAGACGAAGAGAAAGTAAAGGAACGGTTAAAGGCACTGGGATATATTGACTAAACCATAATAATTCGGGGGACGTTTTTCTTTTTTTGGATGAGTCCTCGATTATATGTATTGAAAGGAGAAGAGAATGATTGGTCCTCACGGAGGGAAAATAATTGAGCGGTATTTACGGGAGGGGGAAAAAGAATCAGTTATCGAGAAAGCCAAAGGATTGCCTTCTATTAAACTGAATCATGAACAAGTCAGCGATTTAGAAAACATTGCTTTTGGTGTATTTAGTCCTCTTGAAGGGTATATGGGAGAGAAGGATTACAAGAATGTTTTAAATCAGATGCGACTTTCAAACGACCTTCCATGGCCTATTCCTATCGTATTAGATGTTAGTATAGAGGATGCCAAAAAATTGAAGGAAGGCAAGAAAATTGTGCTTCTCAATCCTTCCGGCGTTCCTGTTGCCATATTTTATCTCGAAGAGAGATATCTGTTTAATAAAGAAGAAATGGCAGAGAAAGTCTTCCAAACAAAGGACACAGCCCATCCTGGTGTAGCCAAAGTCATGGAGATGAAAGATGTTCTTCTTGGCGGCCCTATTGAGTTAATTCAGGAATCTCCAACGCCTTACTTCAAATATAAATTGAAACCAATAGAAACAAGAATTCTTTTCAATGAAAAAGGATGGAGAACTATTGTAGGGTTTCAAACAAGGAATACTCCACATATCGGCCATGAATATGTCCAGAAAGCTGCTCTTACATTCACAGACGGTCTTTTTGTTAATCCTGTGATAGGCCGAAAAAAGAGAGGGGATTTCCGGGATGAAGTAATATTGGCTTCTTATGATGAACTTATCAAGCACTATTATTTAAAAGAGCGGGCAGTTATGGCCATTCTTCAGATGGAAATGAGGTATGCTGGGCCAAGAGAGGCCATTTTTCATGCGATTATCAGGAAAAACTTCGGCTGTACGCATATTATTATCGGCCGTGATCATGCAGGTGTCGGTAATTATTATTCTCCATATGCTGCCCAGGATATTTTTGACGAGTTCCCAGATTTGGGAATCGTTCCGCTGTTTTTTAAGTCTTTCTATTTTTGTAAACGGTGCAATTCTGTGGTGAATGAAAAGGTTTGTCCGCATCCTTCTTCAGAGCATATAAATTTCAGCGGGACAAAGATTAGAGAGATGCTCATTGAAGGGAAAATTCCGCCTCCGGATTTAATGCGGCCTGAGGTCGCCCGTGTAATTCTAAGTTTTGAGCATCCATTTGTTGAATAAAGGCGAAAAGGAAAAAAAGAAGAAAGGAAAAATAGTGAAAAGAAAAGTTTTGGTAATTGGTTTAGATTGTGCGCCATCATCGATAGTCTTTGACCACAGGGATGAACTGCCTGTTCTTAGAGAGCTGATAGAGAATGGTCTTTACGGTAATTTAAGGAGCTCAGACCCTCCAATTACAATCCCTGCATGGATGGTTATGTGTACAGGCATGGATTCCGGCCAGTTGGGCCTATATGGATTCAGACACCGGAGGGATTATTCGTATAAGAACATCTGGATTGCTACATCTCAATCCATAAAGGAAAAGACTGTATGGGATATAATTGGCGAATATGGAGGCCAGAGCACTCTTGTTAGTGTGCCGCCAAGCTATCCACCAAAACCTGTTGCAGGAAACCTTATATCCTGTTTTATCACACCGGGGCAGGAAAAGGACTACACTTATCCTGTGCAACTGAAAGAGGAAATAGAATCAAAATTTGGGCCTTATATTTTTGATGTTGTGTTTCGGACAGAAGAGAAGGATAAACTTTTGGACCAAATCTATTCCATGACGGAAAAAAGATTTCAGGTGATGAATTACATGATTCGCCATAAGCCCTGGGATTTTTTCATGTTTGTTGAAATCGGAGTGGATAGAATTCAGCACGCTTTCTGGAGGTACATGGATTCTGATCATCATCTGTATGTCCAGGGAAACATGTATGAAAATGCTATTATGGATTACTACAAAGATTTGGATAAAAAACTTGGAGAACTTATCTCTAATGTTCCAGGAGATACAGCCATTGTGGTTGTATCCGACCATGGAGCAAAAAGAATGAAAGGGGCATTCTGCATAAATGAATGGCTTATAGAGCAAGGATACCTTGCTGTAAAAGCCAAGCCCGAATCTCCTATAAGTCTGGATAATCTCGAGATTGACTGGAGCCGGACAAAAGCTTGGGGTTGGGGAGGATATTATGCACGCATTTTCCTGAATATAGATGGAAGAGAGCCGCAAGGCATCATTAACCCAGAGCATTATGAGAAAGAACGCGATGCATTAGTCGAAAAATTAATGTCTTTACAGGGACCAAATGGCGAAGCATGGAGAACACGTGTGATTAAACCCCAGGAATATTTTAAAGTATTAAACGGAGATTATCCCGATTTAATGGTTTACTTTGATGATTTATACTGGCGTTCTGCCGGGACATTGGGCCACGGGACAAAATATCTTTTAGAAAACGATACAGGCCCTGACGATGCTGTTCATGACCAAGAAGGAATTTACATCCTTTATGACCCCAAAAACAAGACTCACAAAAGGAAAGACACGCAGATTATTGACATTGCTCCAACTGTTCTTAATTTAATGGGGATTCCAGTTCCAGATGATATGAAGGGGCATGTTATTGAGTAAAAAGTCGAGAATTCGAGGGAACGGTCTTACAGCGAATGCCTGCAGGACATCAAGGAGATTTAGTGTTCTGGCTGATTTTCTCGCAATCTTGGATCATATACAATAATATAATAATAAAAGGAGAATTGCATCAATGGATTCGATTCAATCTCGAAATCAAAAAGGATTTACGTTGTGGTTTACTGGCCTGCCATGTTCAGGAAAATCTGCTGTGGCAGACCGGGTGGCAGATCTATTAAAAGAGCAAGGACTGAAAGTGGAAAGACTTGATGGAGATATTGTGAGGAAGGATCTGACAAGAGATCTGGGATTTTCCAAGGAAGACAGAGATGAAAACATCCGGAGAATAACTTTTGTTGCTAAACTCTTGACAAGAAACGGCGTTGCTGTTTTGACATCTTTTATCTCTCCTTACCGGGAAGTCAGAGCCCGTGCACGAAAGGAAATCGGAAATTTTATCGAAGTCTATATTAAATGCCCGGTTGAAGTTTGTATTGAGCGCGATATGAAAGGCATGTATAAAAAAGCGCTCAATGGTGAGATTAAGGAATTTACCGGAGTATCTGACCCTTATGAAGAACCAATAAATCCAGAAATTCTTCTTGAGACAGATAAAGAAACGATTGAAGAAAGTGCACAAAAAGTTATTAAACGATTGAATGATCTTGAATATTTACCATAAAAAGTTACAGGGAGGCTTTGAAGTAAAAAAGCAAGCTGATTTTTTGCCCGGGATATGGTAAAGAAAATGCCTAAATATTTAGTTACAGGGGGAGCGGGATTCATTGGTTCACACATTGTGGAAGAACTCCTTAAAAGAGGACATGAGGTTTGTGTTCTGGATAATTTTTTAACTGGAAAAAGGGAAAATATTTACCCATTTTTAAATAAAATTGAACTTATCGAAGGAGATATTAGAGACCTTTCTCTTTGCCACTCTGCCGTAAAAGGAGTGGATTTTATTTTACATCAAGCAGCGCTGCCTTCTGTTCCACGTTCGATTGAAGACCCTCTTTTAACAAATGATATCAACGTAAAAGGAACACTGAATATTTTAGTGGCAGCCAGGGATGCAAATGTAAAAAGATTTGTGTTCGCCTCTTCTTCCTCGGTGTACGGCGATGACCCGAATCTTCCGAAAAAAGAGGGTATTGAGGGAATGCCGCTTTCTCCTTATGCAATAAGCAAGCGTGTATGCGAGCACTATTGTCGGGTTTTTAGCTTTATTTACGGTCTGGAGACGGTCTCCCTCAGATATTTCAATATTTTTGGGCCAAGGCAGGACCCTTTATCGCAATATGCGGCTG
>DAOUSP010000243.1 GCA_030627155.1 Candidatus Aminicenantota bacterium | reverse complement strand
CTCACCTAATTTTTTCTTATGCCAATAGTCAAATCTTTCTGCTTCTATATCAATAGGTATTTGCGAGCCAAAACTTGGGGGAATTTGAAGGCGGACATTTTTATTAAATTCTACTTTTTTATTCTTCACATAAAAAACAAAATCCCGAGCTGAACATGTAAGCGTCTTCGAAATGAATTTGACTCCTTCTTGGCTTTTTATGATTTCTTCTATTGCATCATATTCAAAAGAAGAAGATTTTACTGACGAGTCTTTAAATTTTACTTGGGCCTCACCGTAAATCCGAAAATAATTCAAATTTTTATCATAGACAATTTCTTCACTCTTAACAAAGACATCCTCTCCTTCTTTCTTCTTTAAAAAAACTATCTCTACCTTTCCCTCAAGATGATAATTCTCATCCTTTCCTAAATAATGCTTGTCCGCTTTAATCTGAAAATTTTCTTTCTGGCCTTCTTTAACCTCGAAATGTATGATTTTTTCTTTTTTATCTATCTTCTCTTTATCTATCACTTCCTGGACATAAGGAACTTTTAATGTTTTTCTCGAATGAATAAAGAGATTTACCCCAATAATCACTAAAACAACCAAAAACAGCCCAGCTGAAATAACTTTAATAATTTGAGGCAAACGATAATTCATCTTTTTCTTAATCATCTGAAATCTTCAAGAGAAAGATGGACTCTTTCTTCTCCAAGGTATTCAGAAAATTGTAAAGAATACACTAAATCAATGCGGTCGCCTTTGTTAATTTTATCAGCCCATTCTCCCTTTCGCCATGCTAATGCATCGAAAATCTTGTTACTTTGCCTTAGAAATAACTTACAGTGTTTACCTTGAATTTTTTGAGGAGCAGCCAGTACTTCTGCGCTTTCCGTAAGAAAAAGAGGCTTAGGATTCCCCATCCCAAAAGGAGCAAGATTTAAAAGATTTTCCAGAAATAAAGAGTTAATATCGCTAAAATTTATTTTTGCATCAATAAATATTTTTCTTTGCAAGGCCTCTTCAGAAAGTCTTTCCTGAACAAAGGCATTAATTGCTTTCTTGAAAGGCCTGATGTTTTGACTGGACATTTCACAGCCGATTGCCTGCTTATGGCCTCCATAATTAAGGAAAAAATGCCTATTTTCATTAAGACAATCTATAAGAGAAAATTCTCGTATGCTTCTTCCTGAACCAAAAGCCCTGCCTTCTTGATAGGAGAAAAGAATTACAGGCCTGTAAAAAATATCTTTGAGCTTTGATGCTACAATACCAATGACTCCACGGTGCCATTCCTCACATCCAAGGATTAAGAATTTATATTTTTCATCCAGTTTGTTGTTTTTTATCAAGTCCATCGCCTGGTTGAAAATTTTTTCTTCTATTTTTTGTCTCTTAGAATTCAGCTTGTCCATCTGGCAGGCAATGTCATATGTCTCTTCGGACAAATCCGAAAAGAAAAGCTTCAGAGCAAGGTCTGTTTCTCCCAATCTCCCCGCTGCATTAATCCTTGGGCCAATTCTAAACCCGACATCTCCGACAGAAACATGTTTTCCATTCAATCCGCAAACTTTTAATAGACTCATCAATCCTTGATTAAAAACATTTCCCATGCCTTTCAAGCCATATTTTACAAAAAGCCTATTTTCTCCTTTAAGTTCCACAACATCTGCAATTGTCCCTATAGAAACAGGTTTTAAATAATGATGAACAACAGATGTTTGCTTTTCTCCTTGAAAAAGGGCCTGGATCAATTTAAATGCCACTCCTACACCTGCCAGGTTTTTATCTGGGTAATTGAAATGACTTACGACAGGATTCAAAATGGCCAAAGCTTCAGGAAGCACATTCCCTGGCTGGTGGTGATCCGTTATAATAACATCCACTCCCGCCTGTTTTGCCTTTTCCACAAATGCAACTGCCTTCACACCGCAATCAACAGTGAGCACCAAGGAGGCTTTTTTTTCTAAAACTATATCTATATATTTTTCTTTAATTCCGTATCCTTGGTTCAGTCTGTCTGGAATGAAATATTCGACTTCAGCTCCCAATGAATTCAGGGCCTTAGTAAGCATAACAACGGAAAGAATTCCATCCACATCATAATCGCCAAAAATCAGAATCTTTTCCTTTTTGGAAACTGCTCTTAAGATTCTTTCTATAGCTTCGGCCATTCCTTTCATAAGGAATGGATCATAAAGGTCATTAAGGGTTCCATAAAGAAATTTATGCGCTGATTCAGTATCACAGATATTCCTGTTACATAAAATTTGTGCCATTTCAACTGGGATCCCAAGCTCTAAAGAAAGATTTCTTGCGTCATCATTTATGGGAGTTAAAATCCAGGTAGATTCATTCATCGGTTTTTAAATTTAACACAACTTAACATATTCCACAACAAAGGGAGAAAATTTGACTTTGGGAGCATCTTTAATTACGCGATATTTGAAGTTCTATCAAGTCGTTATAGCAAAGAAAGACCTAATCCCTTCATCCTATCAGGGGAAAAAAGATGCTTACATTGACTTTAAATCACCTGAAAAATATAATTGTTATCGTGG
>DAOUSP010000221.1 GCA_030627155.1 Candidatus Aminicenantota bacterium | reverse complement strand
TAATTCTTTAGACGAGAATTTCAGAGAGAAATTCAAAATTTTGGTTGACCAGATAAAAAGAAATTCCTAACTCCATCAAAAGACAGGTACAACCCCTGCAGAAAAAGTTGCCTATCCCTTTTTTTTAAATCATCAACTACCTTAAACAAGCCTATTTTCTGCCCAAACGATGGGGAAGCTCACATCTGCCCGCTATCCATGCAGTTGCAAAGCATTATTTTGTGAATCTTATCCCTGCCATAAACCATCTTCCTGGCATAGAGACCATGGGAATTTCTTGATAATGAGTATTTAATAAATTTGTTGCCTGGATAAAAAAGTCTAACGATGCGATTCTTTTTGAAATTTTAACGTCAAGAATGAAATATCCCTTCTCTTTTTTTCTCTTTTTATATACTCCAGCTATTCCTGAGTTGATTTTAAACGGGAGAGCCAGATTCAAAGATGAGGAGATTTGGTGGACAGGGTGATTCAAAACATATTTGGACAGGAGGTTTTCCTGCTGCTTGTGCTTCGACATAAGATATTGATACCCGACAGAGCAAAGGCCCTTTAATATAAATTGGGTTTCAACTCCATAAAAATCTATTTTTTGAATGTTTTCTGCGTGCCAGAACGTCTCCTGATTTTTCTTTATCCAGTCGATTAAATCTCTGTCCTTCCTGAGAAAAAAAGTGCTTTCCCAGACAATATAATCATTCGGGAAGAAATCCAATCCGATATCAAAAGAAAAGTTTTTTTCCGCTCTAAGGTCAGAGCGTCCAATATTGGCCGGGCTATGATAATAAAGCTCTGTAAA
Source organism: Candidatus Aminicenantota bacterium (assembly GCA_030627155.1). Taxonomy (GTDB): domain Bacteria; phylum Acidobacteriota; class Aminicenantia; order Aminicenantales; family Aminicenantaceae; genus Kmv29. Next base: position 2,046 of record DAOUSP010000221.1, on the reverse strand, counting down.
AGAAGGAATTCTGAATGCCTTGCCTGCTGATGAACGGATTTTTAGATTAGAAGAGATAATATAACTCAGAGATAAATTTGGGATAAATTCCATCCCCCATGTTGAATAACAATCACCTCTTAATCCTGCATTAAGGTAAACTTTTTTTAACAGGATTTTTTCATATTCAGTAAATACACTAAGTTTATAGTAAAAATGATTTCCTAAGTTGCTGCTTTTAATGCTGTCCTTTCTAAATTCTCCGCCAAGAGCCACTTTTCCTAAAGAATTCAAGTCGACAAGAGATGATATTTCTCCCCCATAGCTCTCGTTTGTATGGTGATTAACATACCATTCGGGCCTCGTTATATCCAGTGTGAAAGTGTCATCATGTTGACGGTAATATAATTTCATCCTTGTTTTTTTTCTATCAAAGTTTAGGCCGATAAAGTTTGTTTTTGTCCTTTCTTTCGAAGGAAAAGGCCCATAGAAATTATTGGCGCCGAATTTTTTTTTGTTGAAACTTATCAGAAGATTGATTTTACCGTTGATGAATTCGAAATAGGAATTGGATAGCAAATTTAAAACATTGAAATCTCTGTTGGGTTCAAAACCGTCAGAATCTTGATAGTCGACAGCTAATGTATGGTAGGTTTTATTGAATGAATGAGAAAAGGAGAGGTTTCCGTTTAGAGTATTATGCTCGCCAAATGAAAAAGTCCCTGAAATATCATTCTGGGCAGGTTTCTTCGTAACTATGTTGATGACTCCTCCAAAAGCATTTTCTCCATAGATAGACGAACCCTGTCCGTGTAAGATTTCAATCCGCTCAATACTTGATAAGGAAACAGGAATGTCTAAATTATGATGCGATGTTTGTGGGTCATAGACCTTTATTCCATTGATAAGAATTAGAACCTGGCTTGAAGTTGATCCTCTTATGCTGACATCTGCCTGAACGCCAAATGGAGCTCTCTGCCTTAAATCAAGACTTAGTACATGTTTCAATAAATCAGAAGCGGAATTAACAGGAGCTTTGGCAATCTCTTCCTTGTTAATGATCGTGACTTTTCTTGATATCTTTGAAAATTCGGCGGGAATCAGGGAACCGGTAACCACGATGGTCTCTTTAAAACGGAATCTCTCCTGTGCCGTGGTTATTCTGGTTAGAAAAAAGAAGAGTAATGTGCAAATGGTAACGTAAAAGAATGTTTTTCTAAACGTCATTTTTAGCAAGCAATTATTATATAAATCTATTTGTACTGTCAAGAAAAGATGCTTGACCAAAACCCGTAATATTGACATGATATTTATTTCAAAAATCAAGCAAGGAACACCATAATGAATAAAACGCCAGGAGAAATTATTAAAACGATAATAGACTTCTTCAAACTCGCGCGTCCTCCATTCCATCTGGTTGGGATACTTCCTTTTGCAGCTGGTTCCATCCTGGCTTATCGTATTTATGGAGGATTCAGGACCGACGTTTTTTTACTTGGCCTTGCTGCAGTAATACTCATCCAGGCAGCTACATATCTGAATGGTGAATATTTTGACTATGATGTTGACAGGCTCAGCGCACGGCATGAAAAAAACCGCTTCTCAGGAGGCTCCCAGGTGCTTCAAAAGGGAATCATCCCCCGTAAAGCAGCGCTTTATGCTGCATGGACAGCTGCCATCGGTGTTATTTTAATTGGCCTGTATATTTGTTTTCCTCTTGGCTTTGGGTGGATACCTCTCCTTTTAGGTACATTCGGCTTTATTGCTGGTTTCTTTTATTCAAGTAAACCATTTCAGTGGGCCTACAAGGGGATTGGAGAGTGCCTCATCGGAGTGTCTTATGGATGGCTTCCTGTTGCCGTGGCATTTTATCTTCAGCAGAAAAGATTTCATCCTTCGGTTCATTTAATCAGTCTCCCTATTATTTTCAGCATATTTAATGTCATATTTATAAATGAGTTTCCAGATTATATAGCCGACCGCGCATTAGGCAAAAAGACCCTTGTTGTAAGACTGGGGAAAGAGATAAGCGGAAGATTTTATGCCATAATAAGCATTATCACAGGG
>DAOUSP010000107.1 GCA_030627155.1 Candidatus Aminicenantota bacterium | reverse complement strand
GTTCCCCTCCATCCTTGCCAAGACCCTCCCACCCTACACAATGGGCTTCAGATGGAGAGGTACCGTCACCGCACTTCTCAATTAGGTCAGATGTTTCCCTCATCACGGAAATAGAGACCCTTCCTTCCAACATAAATGCTTTATTCAATTCTTCTTATTCTCGATTCTTCAGGATTTCATCAAAAAATTTGCTCAGCGGCTCATGAGAAGGTTGCATTACCTTTGAACATTTTGTATTCTATCCCCATAAGAGAAAATTAAAATTTTTAATTTTGGAGGCTGCTAATGAAAGGTTGGACTGGCAATATTCTTAGAATAAACCTCTCGTCTAAAACCGTAAAAAAAGAAACTTATTCAGAGGAATTCGCCAAAAAATGGGTCGGCGGAAGAGGATTTGCAGTAAAGATTCTCTGGGATGAACTAAAACCTGGAATCGATCCCTTAGGTCCTGATAATAAGCTAATTGTGGCTTTAGGGCCAATCGCTGGAATCCCTGCCCCTAATACAGGCAAAACCGTTGTAGCTGCAAAATCTCCATTGACAGGCGGTTACGGAGATGGAAACTTAGGTACAAGGGTCTCTATCCATTTAAGAAAAGCCGGCTATGACGTTCTCATCGTAGAAGGAAAAGCTGACTCTCCAGTAGGTATTTATATAGAAGATGACAATGTTAAATTCTTCCCAGCCAATGAAATTTGGGGTAACGGCTCCTATAAAACTATGGACTGGCTGTATGCAAAATTCGGCATGGGAGTTGGCATTTTAACCATTGGTGAAGGAGGAGAGAACAAAGTCCTGTATTCGATTATCCGTAGCCTGGAAGGACGCGCTGGAGGAAGGCCAGGAATGGGAGCTGTCATGGGTTCCAAGAACCTTAAAGCTATTGTGGTCAAGGGAACCAAGGAAATTCCTGTTGCAGACCCAGAAGCAGTCAAAGAAATCGGCAAAAATGACTTAAAGAAGATAAATCAAATTGATAAAGAAACCGGCTGGACAAAACAAGGCACAACATCAGTCTTAGCCTGGTGTAATGAGGTCGCTGCTCTGCCAGTCCGCAACATGCGTAAGACCTCGCATAAAGATGCATGGAAAATCGATGGAGAACGGCTTGCTGCTGCCTGTGTTAAAGTATATGGATGTCCAAACTGTACCATGCACTGTGGGCTCACGATCCTTGACAAGGAAGGACATGAAGCTGAAATGGACTATGAAAACATCGGTTTATTGGGCAGTAACCTCGAGATTTTTGATTTGGCTCAAGTCGGCTCTCTGAATTATCTCTGCGATGACTTTGGAATTGATACAATCTCAGCCGGTGCAGTTCTGGCTTTCTATGCTGATGCTATTGACCAGGGCGCTATAGAAGGAGATTTTAGATTCGGAGATGCAGAGAAAGCAAAAGAACTTTTAAAGTTAACTGCTAACAGAAAAGGCATAGGTGACTTTCTTGCTGATGGCACTATGAGAATGGCACAGAAAATCGGCAAGGGCTCAGACGCATATGCTATGCATGTAAAAGGTATGGAAATATCTGCCTATAACTGCAAATTCGTCCCTGGAATGGCTCTTGCATTTGGAACAAGCTCTATCGGTGCGCACCATAAAGAATCATGGATCATTTCATTCGAACTCAATGAATCTTCGAGAGAATCCTATGGAAGAGAAAAGGCACAGAAGGTTATCGAACTGCAGAGAATTCGAGGCGGTCTTTTTGAATTCCTCGTTGGATGTCGATTCCCATGGATCGAATTAGGATGGGACCTAAGCAATTACGCCCTCTACTTCAATAAAATTACTGGCCTCGACTGGACACTTGATGATTTCTGGACTGTAAGTGATAGAATTTACGCTATGATTCGGGCTTTTTTTGTCAGGGAATTCCCTGATTGGGACCGCACAAGAGACTATCCGCCAAAGATTTGGTTTGATCCTTCCAATGCAGATAAAGAAGGAATCATAGCTGGCAAAGTGCTCGAATACGATAAATATGACCAGCTTCTGGATCATTTCTATGATATTCGCGGTTGGGACAAGAGGGGCATCCCCAAAATGGAGACTGCCAAATTATTAGGCCTAAATAAAGAATTTGAGGAGCTGTCGGAATACGTTACATTAGAATAGAATGCTCTTTGGTTATATATATCTTTAAAAATAAATAGAAAATGAAGATAACTGTTAAACTCATTGGTTTTCTTATGTATCATGCTGGGTTTGGTGAAAAGGAAGTCGAAGTCCCTTCTTCGGTCACAGTTGAGCAATTACTACCGCTTATAAACGTCAAAAAATCCTTTGCCAAGATTATTCTCCGCAATGGAAAAGCAATCAGCTTTTCTGAACCTTTGAAGGATGGGGACAGAATCGTGATTTCCCCATTGTTTTCAGGAGGATGATATTGGAACACTCCCAATCTATCCTGATTGAAGAATACTGGAAGTAGGCAGATTTACCCCCTGATATCTTTACGGGTATTAACCCTAAAAATGGCGGGTTTGCCTGAATTTTTCGACCTTATCAGATAATTCTTGCAAGTGTCCAAAGAACAATTATTCCTGCAAGCGTGCCTGCATAAGTCCACTCAGGCCGGCGGGAAGTAATCGATTCACTGTTGACACCAATCCAATAGCCGAGTGGAACAACAACTAAAGCTGCCAACGCAGCAAGGCTTCCACTTACAAAAATATGATTCAGCACTTTGCTAAGCCCACCTGTAACCCAATATTCATAACGGACTATGTATGTGATGAAAAGCGCAAAAAAAGCATACCCTCCATAAGCGCTGATTACTCCAGAAAGCATGCTTCTTGACAGCCGTTTTTCTTCTTTTTTCATTAAAAATGACGCAGCAAGGTCAAAGACCAATCCCAGTGTGAATATGCCTAAAAGATGGCAAAAAAATGGAGAAGTGTTTGCCATTTTGAAAATAACAGCAAAACCTGCGATAATGGTCGAAGACCCTGGTTTATTAATAATGCCTCTTGCTATTGCCAACACCAGAAGTGCCCAGGCTGAAAGCCAAACAGAAGAATAAGCCACATTTTCATTATAGAGGAATCCGCCACCCACGACTTCACTAATCCCCCAGAGAGAGCCAAAAAATAGTAACCAAGCCCAATCCTTTAAATTTCTCATCTTTTTCTCCTTCTTTATGATAAATCAGGCAACACGTAATAGAAACAATCGTGTTTCATCGGTGTTGGTTCGTCCAATAAATTTCACTAAAAAATTTATAGCACAGGGGTAAATCGATGTCAAATAATATCACAGCCAAAATTTATTTTCATTTTTCATCAAAGGCCAAGGTCTTTATCAATTCCCTGCATTGCCTCTAAACAGATTGAAATGAATTCATCTAAATCCATCTCGATATTCTTTATCTGCTCTATCTCTTCGCGTTTGGCCCCTCGGGCAAAGCTCTTTTCCTTGTATCTTCGCTTTATAAAACCAAGGTCAATTTCTTTGAGCTTTCTGCTCGGGTGCATTAATGTGGCAGCAATAATCAGTCCTGTCAAGGGGTCAATCGAAAATATAGCCCAGTCTATTTTAGTCTTACAGGGGACAACTCCGGCATGCGCCTGGATTGCTTGAATTATTTCAGGATCCATATCATATTCCTTCAATATCTTCACTGTTTCTTTAGTATGAAGTTCAGGCAGTTTTTCCGTTAATTCATAATCCATATCATGTAAGATTCCGGCCAATCCCCATTTTTCAACATCCTGGCCAAGCTTTGCCGCAATAGCTCTCATACATGCTTCAACCGCCAGGCAATGCTTGACAAGGTTCTTATTCTTCAGGTGGCTTTTTAGAAGTTCGAAGGCCTCTTTTCTGTTCATGATTCACTCTCCTTTTTTATGGTTTTTATAGAATTTTCCTTTTCCTTGTTTTCTTCTTCGGTTTTTTTGGCTTCAATAGTGAATGAAACTTCTGTTTGGGCAGATTCCTTATCATCTGCGGCCTTAACCCCTACTATATAAACACCTGGTTTCTCAGGATACCATACCCATGTATTTCTTTCAGAGTTTTCCTGAACAATTTTCAGCGTTTCCCCTTCCTTTAAAGAAAACTCGTATCTTGGCATAAAAAAACCTGTAGAAGATGCAGTAAATATTATCTCTTCATTCACGGGTTGAGGTGATTTTTTAGATGGCACAAGTGAAATGCTTACTTGTTTCTCGAGAAAAATCAGATGACCGGAATCCTGTTCCCTGTCGTATACATTAACCAAAAGATATGGAGGCCACCATAAAGGATTCGATTTAACTTGAAGAGTGGCATCAAAACTCCCTCTCTTTTCCCCTGTTTTTTTATCAAAACACACAAGAATGGAAGAAAGCGATGAAACAACAATTTTATCCTCTACAAGCTCGAGCTGGTAAAAACTGCGGGAAGGCACTATCTTCCACCATAAAATCGTTCCGTTTTTTTTGTTCAAGCAGTAAAGGACACTGTTCCAGGAGAGAAAATAAACTTTTCGCTGGTCAACAAGTGGAGGAGTCTTGGCAGAACCTCCGGCCTTAACTTCCCACTTTTTTTTCCCATTTATGATATCGAAACAGTAAAAATAATTATCCTCAGATGTAAAATAACAAAAATTCCCATCAGTTTGGATGCTTGTGCGAACAGCACCATGAACCTTGAATTTATGCTTTAGCTTCCCAGATTGAGAGAGCACATAAAGATATTTATCTTCACACCCAAAGACGACCAACTCATCAGAGATAACAGGGTTTGACAGGATAGCTCCTTCAGCTCGAAAACGCCACAGCTTTTCACCTGTTGAGGCATCCAATGCCAAAAAAGCTTCTTTTTCTGTGCCAAAATAGACATGTTTTTCTGAAGCAGCAATTTGACTCGTAATTTTTTCATCAATTTCTTTTTCCCATATCAGCTTTCCTTCTTTATCCAAACAATAAATTGTATTATTATCATCAAATACAAAAATCTGCCCACCTCCAATAAAAGGAGGGCTTACAAGAGTGCTCTTTGCGTGGAAGGTCCACAATGCCTCCAGACTCTGCATATCAACACAGTATAAAGTTCCTTTGCTTGTCGAAAAATACACCTGTTCTCCTTCCTTTAAAATTCGCTCAATTATTTCTCCAGGGTAGACAAATTCGTGCTTCTTTTGTAAAGGGAAAATAAGGCCAGTCGGATAAGAAGAAATTTTTCTCTGGAAAAGAGAACAGAAACTGAATGACAGGCAACAAAGTATCACAATTGTCAGTTTTTTCATTTCTTTAGAAAT
>DAOUSP010000099.1 GCA_030627155.1 Candidatus Aminicenantota bacterium | reverse complement strand
GAACCTGAACTGCATAGTCATAGATATAATACCCATGGGCCATTTCGTTGTGATCTCCTAAACCCTCCCCGTGATCCCCCATGATAGCTATGATAGTCTCTCTGCCTAATCCATTTTTGTCTAACCAGGAAATAATCCGTCCAATTTGCTCATCTGTAAAAGCAATTTCGCCATCATAGAGTCCAGATATGCCTGTATTGTATTCTGAGAAGTACGGCTCTGGAGGTTCATACGGAGCATGGGGATCATACAGATGTATCCAGGCAAAAAATGGGTTTTCTTTCTGGTTTTCCAGCCAGGATAAAGCAGCATCAACCACTTCATTTCCAGGACGCTGGACCAATCCGAGGTCGAGTTGTTTATATTTTCTTAAGTCAAATCGATCATCATAATGATTAAAACCCTGTTTCAGTCCCCAGCGGCCATCAAGCACAAAAGCTCCGATAAAGGCCCCACACTGGTATCCCTGCTGAGCAAACAGTTCAGCAAGAGTCAAATGCACTCCTGATAAAGCTGTATTGCCGTTAACTCTCACTCTGTGATAAGTGGGATACAAGCCAGTCATCATGGAAGCGTGAGAAGGAAGCGTCAAGGGAGAAGATGCTGTGCATTGTTCGAATAAAATGCTGCGGTTTGCCAAAGAATCCAGGTGAGGAGTCTTCACCCATGAATAGCCGTAGCATGGCAATCGATCTGCTCTGGTTGTATCCAAGGTAATGAGAACTATATTGAGTTTATCTATACCATGTTCAGCCAAGAGGGTCGCAAATTCCTGCACAGGTTTTCTTTCTGGCCAGAAAATTAAGCGGAAAATTACTCCTACAATTACCAATCCTACGACAATCCCAATCAGGAGAAGAATCTTAGGTTTTTTCATTTACTGCTTGCCACCTTTACTTTTAACCAAAGCTTCCAATACAGACCAGACTGCTCCTGGCCGCATGTATTTCATAGCCCGAAATAGCTTTTCACCGTATTTGGAATCGGGATTATTCCATATGTTTTCTTCTGGGTTACAATAAGCCTCTGGAGTTTTGAAAAAATATCCCTGCCCATATGGGCTGTAAACCACATAGTATTCACCATAAGCCGCATGCATCCCTTCTTTAACTAATCCGTGAAGAATGCAATTTGAAGCAAAAGCATAGGTCGTTCCGGTCCAAACCTCATCGCCTTGCTGACTAAAGAGTTGTTTTCCTTCTGCATTCCGGCCGTTAACAGCTCCCATTAATCCATTGCCAAAACCAAGGACATTCTTTTTGTAAATAGTCTGCAAGGATTTCTTCACTTGTGCAACAGGAATGATCCTGGTGCTTTCGTTGTCTTCTAACCCCACAAGCTTAGAATACCAGATACCAAAGAGTTGATCGGTCATGATATCATCTGTGTAAGCATCGATGTTAAAATAACCTTCATTTTCATTCCAAAGCTTCTGTAAAGCTTTCTTACCAGCATTAAACCAGGATTTATACTTTTCAACAGTGGTGTTAATAACAATTCCACCCAGTTCAATAACTCCATGATCGATTAGAACCTGTCCCATTTTAGAAGTCGATTTTAAAGCTGCCAGCCAAAGCATACTCACATAGGCGCTTTCTCCTTTCATCTTCCATGTATCATAAGTTTGATCAGGTATTCCTTCATTCAAGGGAATATGACTCACAGGATCAGCAAATCTTTTTTCCAAAGTATCTAAAGCGATCACCGAAGATTTAAACACCCTTTTCAGGAAATCATGGTCTTTAGAGCCAGTGTAGAGAAAATCCCTGTAGGCACGCAAAGGGAATTTCGGGTTCAAGTCTTTCCAGACATTTCCGTTCTGCCACTCAAAAGCATTGACTATTACCCAGGGCCGGTTTCTTGGCGAACCGATATCATGGGGAATCATGCCATAGACCTTGTTTGTATTCCAGTAATAGTGCATCTTATCTTCTGGAACTTCACCTGGCAAAACTATGGGATAAGAATATGCCTTGTATGTGGGGTCTTCCCAATCAACGGTCTTGGCAAAGAATCTCATGTTATTGAGCTCCAGCTCCGGCCATAATTTCAACAGATGCCAGGAAGAATAGGCATCCACATCAAAGGTACCGTACATGAGATAATCCACACTTTCCAAGTAAGTATGTAGATTTGTTGAAGCATCCCAGATACTGGTTTCTGCAAGAATATAGAGCTCATTGAAAAGGATCTGTTTCAGCCAATCGGGTAATAGAGAGTTCTGAACAATGTCTTTTTGCCAGTCATCTATGGCTTGCTCCCAATCCTGGTGTTTATCAAGTGCTTCGTAAGCTATAGCAAAAGCATTATCCCCTTCCACTCCGAAAAATTCTGTATATTTTTTTCTGTATTTTACACCTCTTTCAAACTCGTAGTATGGAAAATCCCAAGCTACCACCATGGGAAATTCTAAATGCTCCTTTGGTTCTAAAGTGAATTTAACTGCTATGGCTCCAGCTAAGGCTTCGTCTTCCCTTGCTGTTCTTGAATTCTGAGAATTCGAGAGTGTGCCTGTATCGGAAAAGGTTTTCCAGATTTCCATTCCGCTTTTTAAAGGGTCAAAATCAGTGTAATAATATATCTTTGTTTTTCCTGGAATTTCTTGGGCTGCGATACACAGAGTCCCTGTCAGGGCATTCCCGGATTTTATATCCATATTCTTCTTTCTAAAAATGATGCCTTTTTTCGTTCCTTCCTCTACAAATTGATTATAATTTCCTGAGCTTTTTCTATCCCAGATGAAATCAGAAGGATGAAATCTGGGGTCTTTAGCATAGGGTTCCCAACCTATCATATTCTGCCAGGTGAGCATTATGCTGACTTCAACAGGTTCTTCCTCAGGATTCTCGACAATCCATTTGTAGACAGCAACAGGATAACTTGTTTCCTTATAATTATGGGGAACTATAGGAGAAAATTGTGTTATAGCAATTTTGGCAGGCAGCTCCTCATTCTTTTCATAGGAAAAACCAGATTTTGGAAAAAGAGCATAGTAACTTCCTTTCCCCTCTGGATAATTCCACTTCCAGCTCTGGAGCTTATCTGATGAAGGCGGTGAATCGGTTGATAGAGTCTGAGCAATGGTTTTATTCCCTTTTTTCAGGTAAACATGGAATTGATTTGCCCAGATGGTATCGTCTACCATCCAGCCCAGTTTAAGAAACCAGTATTTGAAATTTCCGCTTATTGTCCGCTCAAAAGAACCGGCTCCAATGCCACCAACTGGACAAGCACTCCCTTCTGCAGTGGCATCTATATTCTCTTGTACTTTGGAATGGCCGAAATGAGTAAGCTTGTATCCAATAGGACGGTCAAAAGAACATTGAGGGAAGTTAGCAAGATTCGTTTTTGTATAGTTTAACTGGCTGAGAATATAATCTATTATACCTGTTTCTGACTCATATCCTCTTTTTTTTGCTTCTTGAATCAGTTTTCCTATGCGATTATCTATTTCTTTGCCTTGGTCATCGCATATTCCTTTCTCCATCAATAGCTGCAGGTATTGGCTACTGAGCTGGTTCTTGATATTATCCTGCTTGCTACTTGAGGAATTTAAAGCGCCTAAACCAAACAAATTATTCTGAAAATAGAAGAGCAAAATAAAAGAAAGAATAATGCTTATGAAAATGTTAAGGATAGACAAAGGAATATCTGTTTTTCTCAATAATCTATAATCCATGATATCCTCCTGAAAATAAATTTTCCCCTTTTAAAACAAATCTCACTCTTAGGAAAGTTTCCAAAACATTGAATACTTTATCAAAAATAGCTAAAGATGAAACTCATGTTATTATTTGACTTAAGTGGTCTAATTGTCAAGACCAAATCTGGACTCTTTTTAAGTGCATTTCCTTCCTACTGCCAAGGCCATTTTCTACGACTAAGAATACGACATGCTTCTTATTTTTGTTCTATGACTACTATCCAAATTTCGCCGGGTTCCAACACCTTCTCCATAATAACTCTATCATTTTGGAAGTAAAGGGGGACTTCCTCCTTGGATTCCAAAATTCTGGCTGTATAATTTTGGCCTTTGACAGAAACGGCAAATTTTGCCTCGGTCTTTTTATCCCCGCGATTAAACCCGAAGAGAACCTTAAAGGTTTTTCCTTCAAGAATTCTGGCATCTATAAAAACATCTTTATTCGAAGTGGTAATATTTATTTTTTTGTGGACCTCAAGCCACTTTGCCAATCCCACAAGAAATTTTGCGTTATGAGGGTTTTTAAAATGATGATAAGCTGATCCTATGAAAGAACCTATAATGATCGCCTTACCTTTTCCATAAGAAGAATAAACAATGGCTGGCTTTCCGTTTTCAAATTCAGCCAGCACTTCACTTCGGTCATTAATCAATTCAAATCCTTCCTCAAAAAAAAGGGCGTCCAATGTATCTCCTTGTTTCACGAAAGGAAGAGATTCGTGAGATGTTATAATCCTTATGGTTGAAGTCTTTTCAAGGGGCATGAGATAAGACTCTCGGCACCCAAATACTTCATGCAAACCTCCTCCAGGGATAACTTCGCTGGAAAAACCCCGTTCATCATTCCATCCGCAGCGGGCTTCTGCTACAAGTGTGCCCCCACCCTTTACGTATTCAATAAGCCTTTTTATGTGGGATTTAGACATCATAACAGGATACGGAACAACCAATAATTTATACTGACTCAATCTTTCAGGAATAAGATCTATAACATGCAGAAAGTCAATTAACATATTCTGCTCAAAAAAAGCCCTGTACACGCCCTGGAGGGATTCACTCAGATTATTATATCCAATAGGCTGTCTCTCTCCTGTGTATTGCTGCTGGCCACCGACCATATGGGACAAAGGGTTATAAAGAATGGCTATCTCTGCCTTCGGAGGTTGAGCATAAAGAAAAAAGTCCATATTTTCTGTTACAAGCTTGGCTACTTTACCAGCTGCTACGGCTCTCTTGGTGACTTTTCCATCTAATTCAACCAGCCCATAGCCCCCAGATTCATAGCCTGAACTCATGGGATAATACGCATAAATATTAATCCCTTTGGCCCCATAAGCAACAGCCGTCCATATCCAATCACGAAGATCCTCTCCTGTCACCGGAACACTTAACTTCATGCCAAAAACTCCGTATCCTGCCTGCAATTCTCCTACATAAAATCCACCATTTGTTATATTCATTGAGCGTGCAAAATCATGTCCAGATGCCCGGAAAAATGTCGACCAGGGTTTTATAGTCCAGGCATGTTTGGGGTAAATAGATACACCATAATAATCAACACTATCAGCCATCAGGCGATCATCAGGTGTTCCATTCCAACTTGGCTTGCTGAACAAACCTGGAATTGCTGAATGGCTGTTAT
>DAOUSP010000005.1 GCA_030627155.1 Candidatus Aminicenantota bacterium | reverse complement strand
TGAAATAAAAAAACAAAGGAGTGTTGAATCGACAAATTGTTTCTCGAAAGGAAAGATTGGAGGAAGAATAGAAAAAAGGTGAGTAGCTCAATTGGTTAGAGCATCGGTCTCCAAAACCGAAGGTTGCGGGTTCGAGTCCTGCCTCACCTGCCAGAATATAATATAAAGTAATATAGCTAGAGACAAAGATAGAAGTTCCCAAGAGAATTTAAAGAAAAGTTCATATTTAAGAATAAAGGATAAAGAATGAATCAAAAAAAGAAATGGTATAAACGAGTTATTCCTTTTTTATCTGAAGTTAAGGCCGAAATCAAGAAGGTTACATGGCCTTCAAGGAATGAGGTTTATAGCACAACGATAGTTGTGATAATTGCAGCTATTTTTTTTGGTTTTTATCTCTTTTTTATGGATTTAATTTTTTCTTGGGTTATTTCTCAAATAAAATCTTTTTTTGGATAAATAGAGTTAAAAAATGTCAAAAAATTGGTACGTTGTTCATACCTATTCAGGGTTTGAAAAGTTTGTGGCGGAGTCTATCCAACAGAGGGCTTCCGAACTGAATGTTGAAGACCAGATAGGTAAAATCATTATCCCAACAGAAGGAGTTGTTGAAATAAAGGGAGGAAGAAAAGTCGTTTCAATAAAGAGGTCTTATCCAGGATATATTTTGATAGAGATGAAAATGACAGATGAAAATTGGCATATTATTCGCGAAACTCCGAAAGTCACGGGATTTGTAGGATCAGGAAAAAAGCCTTCGCCATTAAATAAAGAAGAAGTGGAGCAAATTGTAGAACACATGGAGAGTACTTCTGAAAAGCCAAAGCCAAAGCATTCTTTTGCAAAGGGAGAAGCTGTGCGAATTATTGATGGTCCTTTCTTTAATTTTAATGGGATTGTAGAGGAAGTAAACAATGAAAGAAATACCCTGAAGGTCTTGGTTACCATTTTCGGACGTTCGACTCCTGTAGAGTTAGAATTCTTACAGGTGGAGAAAATTTAGGAGGGAAAATGGCAAAAGAAGTTGTTGCTAAAATCAAACTGCAAATCGAAGCTGGCCAGGCTAGCCCAGCCCCACCGGTTGGTCCAGCGCTTGGGCAACACAATGTCAACATCATGGATTTTGTCCGTCAATTTAATGAAAAAACAAGCAAAATGGAAGCAGGGATGATTCTTCCTGTTGTGATTACTGTATTCAAAGATAAGAGTTTTACATTTATCATCAAATCCCCACCAGCATCTTATCTTTTAAAAAAGGCAGCAGGAATTGCTAAGGGTTCAGGGGTTCCCAACATGGAAAAAGTCGGAAAAGTCACAGAAAAACAAGTCGAAGAGATTGCCAAGATAAAAATGCCCGACTTAAATGCGTATGATTTAGAAGCAGCCAAAGAAATAATTAAAGGAACTGCAAAAAACATGGGATTGGAGATTATCAGTGGCTAAAAGAGGGAAAAAATACATGAAATCAAAGGAGTTATTGAAAGAAAAGGAAGAATTTTCCTTGGAAGAGGCCGTAAGCCTTATTAAAAAAATCCAATTCGCAAAATTTGATGAGTCTGTAGACGTATCTATTCGTTTAGGTGTTGACCCAAAACATTCTGACCAGGTGGTAAGGGGAACAATAGTCCTTCCTTATGGAACGGGCAAGACAAAGAAGATTTGTGTCATTGCTTCGGGGGAAAAAATAACGGAAGCCGAGGAAGCTGGTGCTGATTTTGTTGGCGGCGAAGATATGATAGAGAAAATTTCCAAAGGTTGGACAGATTTTGATGCACTCGTGACTACTCCTGATATGATGAGGGGAGTGGGAAAACTCGGTCGTATTCTTGGCCCAAGAGGCCTTATGCCCAGTCCAAAGTCCGGGACCGTTACTTTTGATGTGAAAAAAACAATTGAAGAAATAAAATCAGGCCGAGTCGAGTTTAGGATAGACAAGACTGCAATCATTCATTCCTCTGTTGGCAAAGTTTCCTTTCCTGAGAAAAAACTTATTGAAAATATTAGGGCTTTTATTCAGGCAATTGTTCAAGCTAAGCCTCCTGCAGCAAAAGGGAAGTATATCCGTAGTATTCACATGTCGTCCACTATGGGGCCATCCATAAAGCTTTCCGAAGGGATATTGGAAAAATAGGAGAAGGAAAAGTGAACGCGAATCGGGAGAAAAAAACAAACCGAATTAAAGAGTTAAATCAAGTATTTGATAAATATAATACTTTTTATTTGTTGGATTTTATGAAAATGTCTGTTGAACAAGCTATAGAATTGAGGAGACGTTTACGGGAACAAGCATATTCATTTAAAGTAGTGAAAAATAGCCTTGCCCTGAGAGCCTTAAAAGAGGAATTTCCTGATGATTTGAAAAATGTTTTCCAGGGGCCGACAGGGATTGCTTTTGCAGAAGAAAATCCTATAAATTTAGCGCGAATTCTAAAGGACTTTTCAGATGAATTCAAAGTATTAAAAGTCAAGGGAGGTCTTATAGAAGGTCAATTTCTTTCCCCTGAAAGCTTTAGTGAACTTGCGTCATTGACATCACGGGAAGATTTAATAGCCAAATTTTGTTATTTAATGGCATTACCATTGATAAAATTATCTCAGACTTGGCAGGCCCCTATTAATAGTTTGGGCAGGTTGTTGAGTCAATTAAAATTAAAAAAATAGGGTTGGAGGTTAAAAATGTCCAATGCAAAGTCAAAAGAGGCTAAGAGCACCCCAAAGGAGAAAAACATGAAGACAACAAAATTGACAAAAGAGCAATTCTTTGAACACTTGGATAATCTGACAGTATTAGAGCTGGCTGATTATATCAAAGAATTCGAGGAAAGATACGGAGTTAGCGCAGCAGCTGTCCCAATGGCTGTTCCTGGAGCGGTCGCTTCTCAAGTAGAAGCTCCGGCAGAGGAAGAAAAAACCGAGTTCACTGTCGTTTTGAAAGCGGTTGGAGACAAAAAAATCAACGTTATCAAGACCGTTAGAGAAGTGACAAGTCTTGGGTTAAAAGAGGCCAAGGATTTAGTGGATAATGCTCCAAAGCCGATTAAAGAAGGCGTTTCCAAAGAAGAAGCTGAAGAGATCAAAAATAAATTCGAAGAGGCAGGTGCCACTGTCGAACTTCAATAGGAAAACCAGTGAAATAAATTTCAAGCATTAGAATATATTTAAAAACTCTTTTGAGAGAGAAAACATGTTAAATGAACTAACAAATATTTACCGAAAAAGAATCAATTTTTCTAAAATTAAAAGCGTTTTTCCTATGCCTGATATGCTTGCTATTCAGAAGGACTCATACGCTGAATTTCTCCAGATGGAATTGTTGCCAGAAGAAAGAAAAGATTTTGGTTTGCAGGAAGCTTTTAAGGATATTTTTCCTATTTCCGATTTTAAAGAGACTACACAGCTAGATTTCATCAGTTATTCGATAGGAAATTGGGAGTGTAAATGCGGTCGTCTCAGAGGAGTCGAAAATTCCCGCTACAGGTGCAAGAGTTGTGACGTTTTGCTTCTTCCAGGCATCAAGCTTGAAGAAATGAAAATTTGTCCTTATTGTGGAGAAAAAGAAACAATAGAAGTCAATCTCTGTGAACACTGCGGTGACAAGGTAGAATTGAAGATGAAGTATAGTCCTAATGAGTGTCTACAGAAGGGTTATACATATTCTGTGCCTCTAAGAATAAAGGTCAGGTTGATTTCTTGGGAAAAGGATGCGGAAACGAAGGCAAAAAGGTTGAAACACATAAAAGAACAGGAGGTATATTTTGGTGATATCCCCTTAATGACTGATAAGGGAACATTTATTTTCAATGGGATCGAAAGAGTTATTGTAAGCCAGTTGCAAAGGTCTCCAGGTGTGTTCTTTAGACTTGGGGAAGCCAAAGGCTTTTATATCGGAAAGATCATCCCTTACAGAGGAGCTTGGGTTGAATTCGAATATGATAGTAAGAACATTTTATATGTCCGCTTAGACAGAAAAAAGAAATTTATAGCCAGCGTCTTTTTAAGGGCATTAGGATTCGGGTCTGATGAAGAAATCCTCAGGCTGTTTTATGAGACCTATAGAATATTCCCTGAAAATGGACAGCTTTTGTGGGAAGTGAAAGAAAATCTAATTGGGAAAACTGTAGAGGAAAGTATCATTGATCCAGAATCAAAAGAAGTTATCATTCAGGCCAAGAAGAAAATAACCAAGGAGCTTTTCCAGAAACTAAAAGAAAGCAGTGTGGAAAAGATTGCTCTGGCAGGAAAGGAATTTCGTGGGGCTTATTCGCTTTTATCTATAAAAGGAATAGTGAAAGCAAATGAAGAATTGGGCGATGTACAACTTGAGCAGTTGGCTCAACGCAGTGAGCCTTTTGATATATTTTTCCCACAGGAAGATAAAATCGGAGATATCGTATCGAACACTTTAAAAAAGGACCATACAAAAGACACAAACGAGGCGTTAGCAGAAATATACAAGAAATTAAGACCTGGTGAACCTCATACGATGGAGAGTGTACATAATCTCTTCCGCAATTTGTTTTTTAATCCTCAGAAATATAATTTTTCTCGGATTGGCCGCCTGAAGATGAATATTAAGCTGGGACTTGATAATCCATTGGATGAGAAGATACTGACTCCCAAGGATTATGTCGAGATCATCAAGTATTTGCTACATTTGAGGGTTGGAGAAGGCGCTATTGATAATATTGATCATTTAGGAAATCGCCGCGTTCGGTCCGTTGGAGAACTTGTAGAGAATGCATTCCGGATTGGGTTATCGCGGATGGAGCGGACGGTTAAAGAAAAGATGACTGTTTCAACTGACCTTGCATCAGCCATGCCACAAGATTTGATAAACTCAAAGCCTGTAATTGCTGCTATAAAAGAATTTTTTGGCAGTTCGCAGCTTTCTCAGTTCATGGACCAAATCAACAGTCTAGCTGAAGTTACCCATAAACGAAGGCTTAGCGCTCTTGGCCCAGGAGGATTAAGCCGCGAGAGGGCGGGATTCGAAGTTAGAGATATTCAAGCATCTCATTATGGACGAATTTGCCCGATTGAAACACCCGAAGGGCCGAACATTGGGTTGATTTCTTCCTTAAGCAGCTACGCACGGGTAAATGAATTTGGGTTTATAGAGACTCCGTATCAGAAAGTTAAAAATGGACGAATCATTGACTACGTGAAAATCCTTCATCCTGGAAAAAGCTCTTATAAAACTGGAGATGTTATTGAAAAGGAAAAACTTGAGAATGAAGTAAAAAAGTTAAAGGGACAGGAATCCGATCACTTGCCGATTGTGGAACCGTATTGTTTTTATCTGACCGCCTGGGAAGAAGAGCAATACAACATTGCCCAAGCAAATACGAGTGTTGATGAGAAAGGGAATTTTATCAATGAGATCATTAGTGCAAGGCAGGGAGGAAATTTCAAACTTATTCATCGTGATCAGATCGATTATATCGATGTTTCTCCAAGACAACTTGTTTCACTTTCTACATCGTTGATTCCTTTCTTGGAACATGATGATGCAAACCGTGCTTTAATGGGATCAAACATGCAGAGACAAGCTGTTCCTCTTCTCAGGCCTGAAGCTCCTTTGGTAGGCACAGGGATAGAAGCCCTTGTTGCAAAAGGGGCAAGAGATGTGGTTATTTGCAAAAGGCCTGGGGTAGTGGAATTTGTAGATGCAGAGAGAATAATAGTTCGTGTGGATGAAGATGTCAGTAATAAAAAGTATGATAATATTGGCACAGACCTTTACCTTCTTACAAAGTTTTTGCGAACAAACCAAAATACTTGCTTTACACATAGGCCCATTGGAAGAAAAGGTGATAGAGTCGAAGAAGGGCAGATCATTGCAGATAGCTCTTGTACAGATTTGGGAGAATTGGCTCTTGGCCGGAATGTTCTGTGTGCATTCATGCCTTGGAGAGGGTACAATTTCGAAGATGCTGTGATCGTAAGTGAAAAATTGATTAAGGAAGATGTGTTTACATCTCTTCATATTGTCGAAGAATCCATCGAAGCGCGCGATACAAAGTTAGGCCCAGAAGAAATCACAAGAGATATTCCCAACGTTCCCGAGAATCTTCTTAGAAACTTAGATAAGAACGGAATCGTGCGTATTGGTGCTAATGTTAAGCCAGGAGATATCCTGGTAGGGAAAGTTGCCCCTAAGGGCGAAACACAGTTATCTCCTGAAGAAAAACTCCTCAAGGCTATTTTTGGAGAGAAAGCCCTTGATGTAAAGGATGCTTCATTATATTGTTCCCCGGGAATTGAAGGAACAGTTATAAATGTCAGGATCTTTTCGCGGCGTGGTAGCGAGAAAGGAGTAAGGGAAAAAGAGATCGAAAAAGATGAAATCGAGAAGATGAAAAGAAATTTAGATGATGAAATTTTCATCTTAGAGACAGAGAAATGGCACAAGATAAAAACACTCCTTAAGGGAGAGACAATTTTAAAAGATCAAAATGTTTCTGGAGTAGACCTTAAAAAAGGTACAGTGTTAAACGAAAAAATCCTGGATAAGTTCAAGCTGAAAGATATTACTAAATTATTAAAACTCATTGAAAATCCAGAGCTCCAAATAAATATTAAGGATATTGAAAAGAAAGTAAAGAGACAGATAGATGCCTTAAAAGCGGTTTTTAAGGAAAAAACGGATGCATTGAGGAGAGGAGACGAATTGTCTCCCGGAGTTATTAAAGTGATTAAGGTGCATATTGCAATGAGGAGGAAGCTGTCTGAAGGAGATAAAATCTCTGGAAGACATGGGAACAAAGGCATCATAGCAAAAATTGTACCTGAAGAAGACATGCCCAGACTGCCGGACGGAACCAGTGTTGAAATCGTTTTAAACCCACTTGGAGTTCCTTCCCGAATGAATGTTGGTCAGATTCTGGAAACACATTTAGGATGGGCCGCAAAGCATCTTGGCATCTGGGTAGCAACTCCAGTGTTTGATGGTATTTCTGAAGGAGAAATCAAGGAATTGTTGAGAAAGGCAGGGTTGCCTGAAACAGGAAAAACTCCTCTTTATGATGGTATTACTGGAGAGCTATTGGAAAATGAGGTCACTGTGGGTTCTATTTACATCATGAAGCTTTATCATCTTGTGGATGATAAGATTCATGCACGATCGACTGGTCCATATTCTCTCATTACACAACAACCACTCGGAGGAAAAGCCCAATTTGGTGGCCAACGTTTTGGAGAAATGGAAGTTTGGGCTTTGGAAGCGTATGGTGCAGCATACACGCTTCAAGAACTTTTAACTGCTAAGTCAGATGATGTGGAAGGCAGGGCAAAAATCTATGAGGCGATTGTAAAAGGAGATTTAGAATTTACTCCTGGCCTTCCCGAATCAGTGAATGTTTTAATCAGAGAACTCCAAAGCCTGTGCTTAAACGTAGAACTGGAAAAAGCTGAAAAAAAGGAAGTTTTGCCTTGGGGAATAGATGTTCCTCAATTAATAAAAGGAGAGGAATAATGAATACAGGGCATTCTATGGGAGGAAAACCAAAAATTGATTTTGACCAGGTTCGGATTAGTATCGCCTCTCCGGAAAAAATAAAGAGCTGGTCATGGGGTGAAGTCACTAAACCAGAGACAATTAATTATAGAACTTTTAAACCAGAAAAAGATGGCCTTTTTTGTGCTAAAATATTTGGCCCTATTAATGACTATGAATGCCTCTGTGGAAAATACAAAAGGATGAAATACAGAGGGATTATTTGTGAAAGGTGTGGAGTTGAAGTAACCCGAGCAAAAGTTCGACGTGAACGTATGGGACATATCCAACTAGCTTCTCCAGTAGCTCATATCTGGTTTTTCAAAGGAACTCCTAGTCGGATAGGCCTTATTCTGGATATGTCTATTAAAGATTTGGAAAAAGTCTTGTATTTTGAATCTTATATCGTTATTGACCCTGGAGAAACACCTCTTCGAGAAAAACAAATTCTTACTGAAGAAGAGTATAAAGATGCTCAAGAGAAATACAGAGACAGTTTTGAAGCCTCTATCGGGGCAGAGGCCATAAAAAAGCTTCTTGAGGTTATTGATATCAACAAGGAAGCTGAACATTTGCGTAAGTTAATGAAGAAAGAAACTTCTCAACAGAGAAGGCTCCGTCATGCAAAAAGATTAAGAGTCTTCAATGCACTCAAAAAATCTGGCAATCGGCCTGAGTGGATGGTTCTTGATGTCATACCTGTTATTCCTCCTGACCTGAGACCCTTGGTCCGGTTGGACGGAGGAAGGTTCGCTACATCTGATTTGAATGACCTTTACCGAAGAGTAATCAATCGCAATAACAGGTTAAGAAAATTAATCGAACTCAAAGCTCCTGAACTTATTATCCGTAATGAAAAACGGATGCTCCAGGAAGCTGTAGATGCCCTTTTTGATAATGGAAAAAGAGGGCGGGTTCATCTCGGGGCAAACCGGCGTCCTTTGAAATCATTAAGTGAAGCGCTTAGAGGAAAACAAGGGCGTTTTCGCCAGAACCTTCTTGGAAAACGTGTTGATTATTCGGGGAGATCAGTTATTGTTGTGGGTCCAGAGTTGAAATTAAATCAATGTGGACTTCCAAAAAAGATGGCTTTAGAGCTGTTTAAACCGTTTGTTTTTCATAAATTAGAAAAAGAAGGACTTGTGCCGAGTGTAAAGGTTGCAAGAGAATGGCACGAACAAGAAAAGCCAGAGGTTTGGGATTATTTAGAAGAAGTTGTGAGAGAACATCCTATTATGCTGAACCGGGCTCCTACTCTTCATCGATTGGGAATACAAGCTTTTGACCCAGTTTTAGTGGAAGGGAAAGCGATTCAAATCCATCCTTTAGTCTGTGCGGCATTTAATGCAGATTTTGACGGGGACCAAATGGCTGTTCATATCCCTATCTCTATAGAAGCACAAGTGGAAGCGCAATCTTTAATGCTTTCGAGTCAAAACATATTATCACCTGCTAACGGAAGGCCTCTTGCTATTCCTAGTCAGGATATGGTGTTGGGTTGTTATTATTTAACTTTGGATAGGGACAAGCAAAAAGGAGAAGGGGGTATATTCGCTTCATCTGAAGAAGTTTTACTGGCCTTAGAGAGCAAGGAAGTTTCTTTGCATGCTAAGATAAAGCTAAGGTATACTGGCCAACTTATGAACCTTTCCACTTTTTATGATGATCAAAATGTTTTAGCATGTCCTATCAAGGAATTAAAGAATGCACTTATTGACACAACTCCAGGGCGAATAATATTCAATTCCAATGTTCCAGAAGGCATTCCGTTTGTAAATGGAATCATGAAGAAGAAAGGGTTAGAAAACCTTGTATATTATATATATCTAAAGCTTGGGTTAGATCCAACGATTCAAATGCTGGATTTGATGAAAGAGTTAGGATTTACTTATGCCACATTAGCTGGTTTTTCTTTGGGAATCAATGACTTTATCATCCCAGAAGAAAAAGCGGAATTAGTGAAAAAGGCAGAAAAAGAAGTTCAGCATATTGAGAAACTATATCGAGAAGGGACAATATCTGCAGGTGAGAGGTTCAATAGGATTGTTGAAATATGGGGAACAGTGACGGATAAAGTTTCAAGTGCGATGATAGAGACCATGAGAAGGGACAGCTTTGAAGGGGAAAGGTTGAATCCTTTGTTTATTATGGCTGACTCTGGATCAAGAGGAAACAAACAGCAAATTCGCCAGTTGGCTGGGATGCGTGGGTTAATGAGTAAACCTTCTGGTGAAATTATAGAGACACCAATTATTTCGAATTTACGGGAGGGGCTCAATGTTTTGCAATATTTTATTTCGACTCACGGTGCCCGGAAGGGTTTAGCAGATACAGCTTTAAAAACAGCCAATTCAGGGTATTTAACACGTAAATTAGTGGACGCAGCACAAGAGATGATTGTTGATGAACATGATTGCGGAACACTTAAAGGTGTTAATGTTTCAGCTATTGTTGAGAATGGAGAGCTTATTGAGCCATTTGTCGACCGTATTGTTGGGCGAATATCTTTAGAAAGAATATTGCACCCAGATACAAATGAAGTTATTGTGGATGTTAACCAAGAGATAACAGAAGGCGTTGCCCAAGAAATAGAAAATTTGGGGATTGAAAAAATAAAAATCCGTTCTGTATTGACCTGTGAATCTAAAAAAGGAGTATGCCAGCTATGCTATGGTCGTGATATGGCCATTGGAAAGCTTGTTGAATTGGGAGAAGCTGTTGGAGTAATTGCAGCACAGTCGATTGGTGAACCTGGGACACAGTTAACGATGAGAACTTTCCATATTGGTGGAATCGCAATGAGGGGTGCAGAGAGGTCCAAACTTGAGGCGAAGAATGATGGCATTATCAGGTTTAACAACTTGAAATCCGTTGTCAATAAAGAAAAAATATTGGTTGTTGTGAATCGCAATGCAAATATTTCAATTCTTGACCATAGGGGAAGGGAAGTAGAACATTACCAGGTTCCCTATGGAGCCCAAATCTTTGCCAGGGAGGGGGAGGAAATAAAAGCCCGGCAAAAATTTGCTGAATGGGATCCTTTCAGCACTTTCATTTTAACTGAAGTGAAAGGAATCGTACGGTTTCATGATGTTGTTATTGGCCTTACAATGGAAGAGATTCAGGATGAATTCACTGGTCTTATTACCAATGTTATCATTGATCCTAAAGATGAAAAGATGCAGCCCCGTGTTGAAGTATTGGATGAGTCCAAAAAAGATGAGAATGGAAAGCCTGTAGTACTGAGAAAATATTTCCTTCCTTCTGGAGCAAACCTTGAAGTAAAAAATGAAGACAAGGTTTATGCTGGGGATATTCTTGCAAAAATACCAAGAGAAGCTGCCAGAACTAAAGACATAACTGGTGGATTACCCAGAGCCGAGGAGCTTTTTGAAGCAAGACGTCCTAAAAACCCGGCAATTATTTCAGAAATAGACGGTGTTGTAAAGTATGGAGGATTGGTGCGTGGCCACAGGAAATTGACTATTTATAATGAGCGTGGCGGAGAAAAAGAATATTATATTCCTAAAGGAGCTCACTTAAGTGTTGGAGAAGGAGAACGGGTCAAAGCAGGGACGCCTTTAATGGATGGACCAGTTAATCCACATGATATTCTTCGGGTTCAAGGGGAAAAAGAATTAGCCGAATACCTATTGCGAGAAATTCAAGAAGTTTACAGACTTCAAGGTGTTTCCATAAATGATAAGCATATTGAGATAATCGTTCGCCAACTATTGCGGTGGGTAAAAGTAGAAGATGTAGGCGACACGGATTTCCTTATAGATGAGCAGGTAGATAAATTCGTTTTCCAGGAAAAAAATATGGATATAATCAGAGAGAGTGGAAAACCTGCCAAAGCAAGGCCGATTCTTCTGGGGATCACAAAGAGCGCATTGAGTACAGAAAGCTTTATTGCTGCAGCATCATTCCAGGAGACAACAAGGGTTTTGACAGAAGCAAGTTTGTATGGAAAAGTCGACCACCTTAGAAGGCTAAAAGAAAACATCATTATGGGACGTCTTATCCCTGCAGGAACGGGCTACAGATATTACCATGATGTTGAATTAAAAGAGGATAAAGAGGAAGGAGTTGAAGAGAAAACCGATCTTCAAATTGATCGTGAGAATAAGCTCTAAATGACTCAAAATCCTTGACATAGCAAAACAATTTTGCTATTATCCACACATTCATTCTGACACTTTTTGTCAAATCGGAATGAGTGCAAAATTAAAATTTTGTTGAGGAGTTAGTTTATTGCCAACTGTAAACCAATTAATTAGAAAAGGAAGGGCGCCGAAGAAGTACAAAAGTAAATCTCCTGCGTTAGGAAGGTGCCCACAAAAAAGAGGCGTCTGTACTCGTGTTTTCACAACTACGCCTAAAAAACCTAATTCAGCCATGAGAAAAGTAGCTCGAGTGCGATTAACCAATAATATAGAAGTAACAGGATATATCCCTGGGATTGGGCACAATTTACAGGAGCATTCGATTGTGCTAATTCGTGGGGGAAGAGTAAAGGATTTGCCTGGAGTCCGTTACCATGTCGTTCGTGGAACCTTAGACTGCGAAGGGGTTAAAGAACGTTTAAAAGGAAGATCTAAATACGGAAGTAAAAGGCCGAAAGGGAAAAAGATCGCAAGTTAGAGGAGTTGTACATGCCCAGAAGAGGAATTATCAAGAAGAGAAAATTAAAGCCGGATCACCTTTATAATAGCACCATGATCTCTAAATTTATAAATGCAATTATGAAGAAGGGGAAACGAAGCACAGCAGAGAGAATCGTTTATGATTCAATGGATTTGGTGAAGCAGAAAACTAAGGAAGATCCTCTTAAGATATTTGAAAAAGCCATTGAGAATGTGCGTCCCTTAATAGAAACAAAATCGAGAAGGGTCGGAGGAGCAACTTACCAAGTGCCTATAGAAGTTCCCTTACATCGTTCAATTTCTCTTGCTATAAGATGGATGTTGAGGTATTCCAGGGAGAAATCAGGGAAAAGCATGATTGAGAAGCTTTCAGCAGAAATCATGGATGCTGCTAACAATAGAGGTGGATCGATAAAAAAAAGAGAAGATACCCATAAAATGGCTGAAGCAAACAGGGCATTTGCTCATTATAAATGGTAGTTTTCTATATAAGGAATTTTATTAAAATCAAAATGGAGCGAAAATTTGGCGCGAAGATATCCTGTAGAAAAAGTGAGAAACATAGGAATTATGGCTCATATAGATGCGGGGAAGACTACTACAACCGAACGCATTTTATTCTTCACGGGTATCACTTATAAGATTGGAGAGGTAGATGAAGGCACGGCTGTTATGGATTGGATGGAGCAGGAGCAGGAACGAGGAATAACCATCACATCGGCAGCTACCACGTGTTATTGGAAAGGCCACAAAGTAAATATCATCGATACTCCCGGACATGTTGATTTCACTGTAGAAGTCGAACGCTCGCTCAGAGTTTTAGATGGAGGAATTGTTATCTTGTGTGGAGTGGGCGGAGTAGAGGCTCAGTCAGAAACTGTTTGGCGGCAAGCAGACCGGTACCAGGTCCCAAGAATTGTTTATATTAACAAAATGGACCGGATTGGAGTAAATCCGGGAAAAGCTATCAAAGAAATGAAAGAAAGGCTTAAAGCAAGTCCGCTGATTATTCAGATGCCTGTAGGAAAAGAAGATGGGTTTAAAGGTGTTATTGATTTAGTCGAGATGAAGGAAATATGCTGGCAAGATGATTTATTAGGCGCCGAGTTTAAGGTTAGCGATATATCTGATGAATATATTAATGAGGTCAAACAAAAAAGACAGGAAATGTTAGAAATGTTGAGCGAAGTAGATGATTCTATCATGGAGAGATATTTGGAAGAGGAGGAGGTTCCCTCTGCTGAGATTAAAATGGCTATAAGAAAGGGAACAATATCTCTCCGATTCTTCCCGGTTCTTTATGGAGCTTCTTTCAAAAATAAAGGGATTCATCCTTTGTTGGATGCAATAGTTGATTATCTGCCGTCTCCAGTAGATATTCCTCCTGTGAAAGGGATTCATCCCAAGACATCTAATATAGAAGAGAGAAAAGCTGCGGATGAGGATTCATTCTCAGCATTGGTGTTTAAGATAATGAATGATCCTTATGTCGGCTCTTTGGCATTTTTCCGCGTCTATTCAGGAAAAGCAAAAGTCGGCTCTTATGTGTATAATTCAACTAAAGAAAAAGAAGAACGCATTTCTCGCCTTTTAGAAATGCACTCAAATAAAAGAAAAGATAGAGAAGAAGTTTATGCGGGAGATATTGCAGCTATAGGTTCAATGAAGACTCTTTCTACAGGAGATACGCTGTGTGCAAAAAATCGGCCTATTGTATTAGAGCCAATAAAGTTTCCCAAACCAGTAGTGTCAGCCGTTATTGAGCCAAAATCGAGGAAGGAGCATGAAAAATTAGCAGATGCTCTCGCAAAGCTGAAAAACGAAGATCCCACCTTCAAAGTGAGCAAAGATCCTTTAACGGGCCAAACTCTCGTGTGTGGGATGGGAGAACTTCATTTGGAAGTTCTTATGGACCGTATGGAAAGAGAGTTCGGAGTAAAAGCAAACTTAGGAAAACCTAAAGTAGCTTATAAAGAGACCATCATGCGTGTTGCTGAAGGGGAAGGCAGGTATATCCGTCAGACTGGAGGACGAGGACATTATGGACATTGCAAGATAATCATCGAGCCATTAGAAAGAGATAAAGGATTTGAATTTATTGACAATACTAAAAAGGGCGTTATCCCCAAAGAATTTATTCCTTCGATAGAAGCAGGAATAAAGGAAGCGATGGAAATAGGAATCTTAGCCAATTTTCAAATGACAGACATGAAAGCCACTCTGATCGATGGGTCATATCATGAGGTTGATTCTTCTCCCATTGCTTTTAAGATAGCAGGCTCCTTGGCATTTAAAGAAGCAGCTGCTAAATCTGAGCCAATCCTTCTCGAGCCTATCATGAATCTTGTAGTAGTGACTCCTGATGAATATGTTGGAGATATTGTTGGAGACATCAATGCACGTCGTGGAAGGGTTGTTAAAATGGATATCAAGGGAGGTTCAAGGATCATTAAGATTTTTGTCCCATTAGCAGAGATGTTCGGTTATGCAACTACATTAAGAACAATTACACAAGGACGAGGGATTTTTTCTATGGAGTTTTACAGATATGAAACTATGCCCCCTGTGGTTATGGAAAAAGTTATTGCAAGAATTGAGGGAAGAGCATCAGTTTATAGATGAGATCAAGATGAGAAAAAAACAAAAGGTAATTAATAATAAATATAAAAAAATTAAATATTTGAGGTGAACGGAACAGGAGGTAAAGGAATGGCGAAGAAAAAGTTTGAGCGGACGAAGCCGCATTTAAACATAGGGACGATAGGGCATGTAGACCATGGGAAGACGACGTTGACATCAGCTATTACGAAGGTATTGAACAAGAAGATGGGGACAGTAGAATATATTGAATATGACAAGATAGACAACGCACCTGAGGAGAAGGAGAGAGGATTAACGATACAGATAGCGCACATAGAGTATGAGACAGCCAACAGGCATTATGCACACATAGATTGTCCTGGGCATGCTGATTATATAAAGAACATGATAACTGGGGCAGCACAGATGGACGGGGCGATATTGGTAGTAGCAGCTGATGATGGGCCAATGCCGCAGACGAGGGAGCACATATTGTTAGCGCGGCAGGTTAATGTGCCTGCGGTAGTAGTATTTATAAACAAGGTAGATTTAGTGGATGATCCTGAGATATTGGATTTAGTGGAGTTAGAGGTAAGGGAGTTATTGACGAAGTATGAATTTCTTGGGGACAAGATACCAGTGATACGAGGGAGTGCGTTAAAGTCGTTGGAGACGGATGGGGATCCTGAGGCAGACGTTAACAAGTCGATATTGGAGTTAATGGATGCGGTTGACAAATACATACCAGAGCCGGAGAGGTTAGTAGAGCAGCCATTTTTGTTGCCGATAGAGGACATATTTTCTATAAGTGGTCGAGGGACAGTAGTGACAGGGCGAGTAGAGAGAGGACGAGTTAAGACAGGAGAGGAGATAGAGATAGTAGGGTTTGGAGAGACGCGCAAGCGGGTAGTGACAGGGGTAGAGATGTTTCGCAAGATATTGGATGAAGGGATGGCAGGAGACAACATAGGAGTGTTGTTAAGAGGGACGGACAAGGATGAGGTAGAGCGTGGGATGGTATTAGCGAAGCCTGGGTCAATAACGCCGCATCACAAGTTTAAGGCGGAGATATATGCATTAAAGAAGGAAGAAGGCGGCAGGCACAAGCCGTTTTTCACTGGGTACAGGCCTCAGTTTTATTTTAGGACAACAGATGTGACTGGGACGGTGAAGTTACCGAGCGGGGTAGAGATGGTGATGCCTGGTGACAATGTGAATTTAGAGATAGATTTAATAACAGATGTAGCGATGGAGAAAGGGTTGCGTTTTGCGATTCGAGAAGGAGGACGGACAGTCGGAGCTGGATCAGTCACAGATGTATTGGAATAAACGGCAGAAAAGAATTAAATAAAACTGGATAGAATCTTTTAAAGAGCCAGATAATAAAAGAATAAAGATGTTTTGAGGAGAGCAGGAGAACAGGAAAATGGAGAAAATAAGGATTAGACTTCAATCGTTTGACCATAGGCTATTGGATCAGTCCGTCAAAGATATTGTAATTAAGGCAAAGAGAACAGGAGCACATATATCTGGCCCTGTTCCTCTTCCTACACGCATTCATAGATTCTGTGTCCTTCGTTCTCCTCATGTGGATAAAAGATCAAGAGAACACTTTGAGATGAGGATACATAAGAGGTTGATAGATATAAGTGATTACAACAATGAGACGATTGAGGAGTTGCAAAAATTGGACTTGCCAGCTGGAATAGATGTTGAAATACAAGCGTTTGGAACCGGAGGAGAGTAGCTATGATTGAGGGATTAATTGGCAAAAAAATAGGGATGACACAAATATTCGATGAAAATGGGAATGCTATTCCTGTAACTGTTATAAAGGCAGGCCCTTGCACAGTTATTCAAAAAAAGATCAAAGACAAAGATGGATATTTTGCCTTGCAATTAGGATTTATTGAAGATAAAGGTGTAAAGAAAATAAAAAAACCATATGTCGGACATTTTAAGAAAGCCAATATCCCTCCTGTGAAGGTTCTTCGGGAATTCAAGTTTAATGAGACAAGCGATGTTAAAGAAGGAGATCAATTTTTTGTTGATATTTTTAAGCCAGGTGAAAAAGTGAATGTGGTTGGAACGAGCAAAGGAAAAGGATTTGCTGGAGTTGTAAAAAGGTGGGGATTTCATGGAGGCAAAGCGAGTCATGGGTCTATGTTTCATCGGAGACCCGGTTCGGTAGGCGCATCTGCTTATCCCTCTCGTGTGGTCAAAGGGAAAAAGCTTCCAGGCCATATGGGAAATGAAAGAGCTATGGTTAAAAAATTAATAGTAGTACAGGCTGACAAAGAGAACAACCTTCTCGTTGTAAAGGGAGCGGTCCCTGGAGCAAATGGAGGGTATCTGCTGATAAAAAAAGTGGATTTTAATGTTAAATTTTTAGAAAGAATAAGTAAAGAGTAAAAAATGCTAAAAGTTCATGTTTTAGACAAAAACGGAAAGAAAATCAAAGAGATAAACGCTCCAAAAAAAGTTTTTTCTTATCCGGAAAAGGAACATTTAATCTTTGAGGCTGTAGTTAATTTGCGGGCTAATCAAAGACATGGTGCAGCATCAACAAAAACAAGGAGTGAAGTAAGAGGAGGAGGCCGTAAACCTTGGAGACAGAAAGGAACCGGGCGTGCGAGGGTTGGAAGCATCCGGTCCCCATTATGGCGAAAAGGAGGGATTACATTTGGGCCTAAGCCAAGAAGTTATTCATATAACTTACCAAAAAATGCTAAGAAGAACGCTTTAAAATCTGCTCTTTCTATGAAACTTGCGGAAAAACAATTACTTGTTATCGATGCATTGGATTTTGATAAACCAAAGACCAAAGAAGGTGTGTTATTTTTAAAAAATTTCAATTTGGATTCTGCTCTTATTGTTGACCAGCATGACAATAAAAATTTATTTTTATCCCTGAGAAACATCCCGAGAGTTAAGCCAATTGATTATAAACATGTGAATGTATATGATGTTATTGACCATAAATGGCTAGTTTTTACACAAAAGGCCTTTGAGGCATTGATGGAGAAGTTAAGGTGATAAAAGATCCGTATAAAATTATTTTGAGACCAGTAATTACTGAAAAAAGTACATTTTTAAAAGACAAAAACAGGGAAATTTGTCTGGAAGTTCATCCAAAAGCTAACAAGACAGAAATAAAAAAATCTGTTGAATTTCTCTTCAAGGTTAAAGTCGAAAAAGTCCATGTAATAAGCAAGAAAGGGAAAACAAGAAAAGTTGGCCGGAACGTTGGAAAAACAAAAGACTGGAAAAAAGCCTATGTAAAACTCAAAGAAGGCGAGAAAATGATAGAATATTTTGAGGCTGTTTAATAATGGCAATAAAAAATTATAGACCAACAACATCGAGTTTACGCCAGAGGACAGGTCTGACTTTTGAAGAATTAACAGAAAGTCGTCCATATAAACCTCTGGTTCAACCATTGAAGAAGAGCGGAGGGCGAAATTGCCGCGGCCGCCTTTCTATGCGTCATATAGGAGGCGGGCACAAAAGGATGTACCGTGTTATTGATTTTAAAAGGGACAAGATTGATGTTCCTGGCATTATTGAAACAATCGAATATGATCCAAATCGCTCTGCTTTTATATCTCTCATAAAGTATAAAGACGGAGAAAAAAGATATATTCTTACTCCTTCAAATTTGAAGGTTGGCCAAACAATCCTCTCTTCTAATAAACAGGTTGATATTCTTCCTGGCAATTCCATGCCATTGCGATATATTCCATTAGGTACGATTATTCACAATATAGAATTAAGGAAGAATAAAGGAGGCCAGATAGCCAAAGCTGCAGGAACAGGAGCTCAAATCTTGGCGAAAGAAGGTGACTATGCACAAATCCGTATGCCCTCTTCAGAGATAAGAAGGATTCATCAGGATTGCCGTGCAACAATTGGGCAAGTTAGCAATCTAGACCACCAGAATATTTCAATTGGAAAAGCAGGGAGAAACCGTTGGATAGGGATAAGGCCGCATGTTCGTGGAACAGCCATGAATCCCATTGACCATCCTCACGGCGGTGGTGAAGGGAAAGCCAAAGGAGGCCGGAATCCTGTCTCTCCAACAGGGCAGCCGACAAAAGGGTATAAAACCAGGAGAAACAAGAGAACACAACAGTTTATTGTGAGAAGAAGGAGTAAATAATCATGGGTAGGTCTTTAAAAAAAGGTCCTTTTATTGATGAAAAACTTTTGCGAAAGGTTAATGCCATAGCAGAACGAAAGGAGAAGAAACAAGTTATTAAGACCTGGTCTCGGCGCTCCTTCATATCGCCAGAGATGGTAGGATTGACCATAGCTGTCTATAATGGGAAGAAATTTATTCCTGTATTTATTACAGAAAACATGGTTGGTCATAGATTAGGAGAATTTTCTCCAACACGAATTTTCAAGGGCCATACCTCAAAAACTGCTCGAACAATCAGGATTAGAAAGTAAAATGAAAGAAAAAGATTTTGTTTCCAAGGCTGTTGGCAAATATGTGAGAATATCTCCGCAGAAGTGTCGGTTGGTTACAGATTTAGTTAGGGATCGTTATGTAGGAGAAGCGCTTACGATTCTTCATTTTTCAAAGAAAAAAAAGGCAAGTTCTATTGTTGAGAAGGTTCTTCGTTCAGCTATAGCCAATGCACAGCAGAAATCCCCTAACGTCGATGTTGATAATTTATTTATATCAGAAATATTTGTTGATCAAGGGCCGCAATGGAAAAGATTAAGGGCTGCTCCTATGGGAAGGGCTGCACGTATTCTGAAAAAAACAAGCCATGTTTCAATTTTGTTAGAGGAAAAGAAAAGGAGATAAAAAGTGGGCCAGAAAACTCATCCGTATGGTTTTAGATTAGGTTTTAACAAACAATGGAGTTCCAGGTGGTTTTCAAAAGGTGCAAACTACAGCCGCTTAATCCACGAAGATTTAAAAATGAAAAAAGCGATCAAGAAAAGGTATTCTCACGCTGGAATTTCTGAAGTGGGTGTGGAACGTGTAGGGCCCAAAATTAGGGTCATTATCCATACAGCCAGGCCAGGAATTGTAATTGGACGTGGAGGCAAAGAGATTGAAAATCTTAAAAATTATCTTCAAGAAATAGCCCAAAAAGAAGTTTATATAGATATTCGCGAAGTGGATAAGCCTGAGCTGGATGCACTCTTAGTAGCAGAGGGGATTGCTATCCAACTTGAAAAACGGATTGCTTACCGGAGAGCCATGAGGAGAGCTGTTGAAATGGCAATGAGAATGGGAGCCAAAGGAATAAAAGTGATGTGCTCAGGCCGGTTGGGCGGAGTTGAGATTGCGAGGTCAGAGTGGTATTTAAGAGGCCAATTGCCGCTTCAAACCTTAAAGGCTGACATCGATTATGGCTTCACTGAGGCCTTTACCACATATGGGCAGATTGGCATAAAGGTTTGGATTTATAAGGCAGATGTTGAAAAACCCAAGATGACCTCTCAAACAACTGAAGTAGAGGAGATTTAGCCATGTTGATGCCGAAAAAGGTAAAATACCGGAAGCAACAAAGAGGACGAATGAGAGGATATGCTTGGCGTGGATCTTCTCTATATTTTGGAGAATATGGTCTTCAAGCATTGGAGCCTTGCTGGCTAACTGCTCGACAAATTGAAGCTGGACGAATCACCATAAGCAGGCACATCAAAAGGAAAGGAAAACTCTGGATCCGTGTTTTTCCCTGGAAGCCGATTACAAAGAAACCTACGGAAGTAAGAATGGGAAAAGGAAAAGGAGATCCAGAATTTTGGGTAGATGTTGTGAAGCCAGGAAAAATTATCTATGAATTAGAAGGCATCTCTGAGTCTATCGCAAGAGAAGCAATGAGATTAGCTGCACACAAGCTTCCAATAAAGACGAGATTTGTTTCAAGGGAAAGCAGAGAATTAAGATGAAAGCAAAAGAACTGAGAGAACTATCTGAAGACGAATTGATAAACAAAGAAGCCGAACTAAAAGATCAACTTTTTAAGCTGAAATTTCAGCATGCGTTAGGACAATTGGAAAATGCAATGAAACTAAAGTCTATAAAAAAAGATATTGCACGAATAAAAACAATATTAAGAGAAAAGCACAAAGGATGAATGAAGAATGAATATAAGTAATGTAAGAAAGACAACAAAAATAGGCGTTGTTACCGGAAACAAGATGAAGAAGACTGTCACTGTTTTAGTTGAGAGACAAATGCGGCATCCTTTGTATAAGAAAATTATACGGCGAAAAAAGAAATTTTTAGCCCATGATGAGTATGAAAAATGCAAAATTGGTGATGTAGTAAAAATTGTCGAGATGAGGCCAATAAGTAAAAGGAAAAGATGGAGAATCCAAGAGATTGTTGGGCTTTCTCCAAATGAAGCAGAAAAAGAAGTTAAGGAAAATAAAAAATGATACAAGCAGAGACAAGGCTAAAAGTAGCAGACAATTCAGGAGCCAGGAGGCTTCTTTGTATCACTCCTTTAGGTGGCGGAGTGGGCAAAACAGCCACAATTGGGGACATTATTTCCGCAACGGTGAAGGAGGCGGAGCCAGAGAGTAAGATTCCAAAAGGAAATGTTGTTCGTGCTGTTATTGTGCGAACAAAAAAAGAAATCCGGCGAAAAGATGGTTCTTATATTCGCTTTGATGACAATGCTGCAGTGATTATCGATAAGCAGGGAGAACCTGTAGGGACTCGAGTGTTTGGACCAGTTGGACGCGAGCTAAGAGAGAAAAAATTCATGAAAATTGTTTCCCTTGCACCGGAGGTTTTGTGATGAATAAAATACAGTTAAAGAAAAACGATATAGTCATTGTTATTAGCGGGAAAGATAAAGGGAAAACAGGAAAAGTTTTAAAGGTCCTCCCAGAAAAAAGTAGAGTTATTGTGGAAAAAGTTAATTTCGTTAAAGAATTTATCAGGCGTGACCAAGGAAGAAACATTCAGGGAGGAATCATGGAAAAGGAAGCTTCTATCAATGTCTCTAATTTGTCGCTTTATTGCTCTGAATGTGAACAAGGAGTAAGAGTGAAGAAAAAAATATTAGAGGATGGAAGCAAAATTAGAGTTTGTTCTAAATGCGAGATAAGCTTAGAAAAGTAATAAAGAGGAACAAGGAATGAGTCGTCTGTTAGAAAAATATAGAAAAGAGATTATTCAGGAACTCCGGAAGGAGTTATCTATAAAAAATAAAATGGCTGTTCCACGACTTGAAAAAATTGTGATAAACGTAGGTGTTGGAGAAGCTATTCAGAATATCAAAGAGTTAGATGCTGCTAAAAACGAGCTGAGTCTTATTACAGGCCAGTGCCCTGTTATAGGAAGAGCAAGGAAATCAATCTCATCTTTCAAGCTTCGTAAAGGGCAGGCAATTGCCTGTTATGTGACTTTGCGTGGAAGAAGAATGTATGAATTTTTCGATCGTTTAGTTAATATTATTCTCCCACGTGTGAGAGATTTCAGAGGGGTTCCTCCAAAGTCGTTTGATGGTCTAGGCAATTATACTCTTGGCCTTAAAGACCAGCTTGTTTTCCCAGAGATCGATTACACAACAGTGGGAAAACAAAGAGGAATGAATATTACAATCGTCACCTCAGCCAATAATGACGAAATGGCTTATGCTTTGTTAAAAAAGTTAGGGATGCCTTTTCGTGAGCATTGATAAGGAAGGAAAAAGTGGCAAAAAAATCATCTATAGCCAAAAATTTAAGAGAGCCTAAATATCTGACTCGGAAGAAGAATCGTTGTCAGATATGTGGACGTTCAAAAGGTTATTATCGAAAGTTTGATATGTGCAGGTTGTGTTTTCGTGAGCTTGCTTTGCGTGGCGAAATCCCTGGCATTACTAAAGCTTCTTGGTAAATTTAGTGAGAGGATGAAACAATGAGTATGACAGATCCTATTGCAGATATG